>DATLGQ010000021.1:0-6038 GCA_035540435.1 Fimbriimonadaceae bacterium | reverse complement strand
TCGCCCAGCTTGCCGGTGAGCCGCTGCTCTTCCCTCGCCTCGTCCTGCATGTTCAGATCACACGTGACCGATCCCCGCAGCGTGGAGAGTGAGACCCGGCAGTCGGAGCCGTCAGGAATCGAGAGACGGGTGCTGCCATTGACGGTCCGCACGTTGCAGGTGCCCCGAACCGGCTCAGTGAGATCAATCGACACGTCGCCCGAGACCGATTCGACCGCGAGAGTTTTGCCCGCGCAGCTCTGCAACTTGACGTCTCCGCTTGCCGAGCGGGCGTTGATGTTGCCCTGGACGTTCCTCAGCACGACGTCGCCCGATTTGTTCTCGATGGTGAGCGCGCTGGCCTTGGTGTCGGAGATCATGAGGTCGCCGCTCAACGCGGTGACCTCGACCAGGCCCTCGAGCCCCTTGAGGGCGGTGTCGCCGCTCTGGCTCACGACTCTGCAGCCGGCAGCCGTACCTTCCACCCGCACGTCGCCCGATTGAGTGACGAGGTAGACCGGTACCCCTGCCGGCACATTGACCTTGAGCGAGACGTCCAGCCCGCTCAGGTCCGGCTGCCTCACCAGCACCTCATGATCGCTCTCTTCGATCAGCAGCGTGTACTCGTCCGCCTTCTTCTTAGCGTCCTCAAGGTCGTGACCTCGGAAGCGAGCATTCGCCGTCACGCTGCCTTCGCCGGCGCCGCCGGAGATGTGGATGTCGCCTCGGGCATTCTCGATGCGGAGGGTCTTGCCGGGCGAGACGCTCAGCGGCAATGTGACGTCGCGCCGCTCCTCGATGGTCCAGAGTCCCCAGTTCACTTTGCCTTGCTTGAGGTGCTCGATGCCGCTCTTGAGGCTCTCGACCCCCTTCTCAGCGCTCTGACGCACCTTCTGCGAGACATCGCTCCAGTTGATGTCTCCGACCTCTTTGCCGAGCCGCTCCATCATGTCGACGAGGCTGCGGAAGGGGTCACGGCTCTCGGGTGGCGCGCCGGGCGCACTCGGGCCTCCGGGCGGAGGTGGCGGCGGGGGCGCGTCCGGCGAGCCCTCCCCGGCTTCGCTGCTCAGAAAGGCGTCGATCAGCTCCGCGCCATCTTCCGGGCTGAGCTTGCCTTCCTGGACCAAGCGCATGATTCTGCGAACTTCCTCTTTCACTTAACGGCTCCTCCTCGAAGCTTCTCCTTGGCCTCGTCGGCTGTGATCTCTCCCTTTTCCAACTGATCCAAAATCTTGGCCTTCTTCTCCTGTAGCTTCTCGCGCCTGCCCGCGTCGTCCTTGACGGGCGTCAGCCCCAGGGTCTCCAAGAGGCCGTCCAGCCTCGAACGCAGGGTGGGGTAGCTCATCCCCATCTCCCGCTCCATCGAACTGAGCATGCCCCGGCAGCGCAGGAAGGTCTCCAGAAAACGGGCCTGGTCTGGGTCGAGCCTGCTGTAGTTGGGCACTTCGAAGCGGCCCCGGATCGTCACGCCGCTGTCCTCGCAGGCAAGCTCGGTGATGATCAGATCACCTCCGGAAACCGGGTCCTTGTGCGGGATGCGCTGCAGCTTATCCTTGTCCATATCTGAAAAGAGACTACCGATTTTCGAAAGGGATGGTTGCAGGAGAGTAATAAGTCTTGAACTTCTGGGCTGAAGAGACTACCGGCAGGACGCCCCTTACGAGTGGACGGGCTGCTGAGTTGGGTATGTATGGTGCATGAGAGCCCGCCTCTTGATCCCCGTGTTCGGCCTCGTTCTGCTCCCCTCAACGCTGCTCGCGCAAAACCCTCTGTCGGAGGAGCGCTACCTGGCTCCGCCCAAGGAGATCGCCGACCTCGTCCTCGCGCCCAGACACGAGAACTACAGCCTGACCAACCTGGGCCCGGACCGCACCCGGTTCCTGGTGGGAGTTTCGGCCGGGATGCCGACGATCGCGCAGATGTCCAAGCCCTACTTGAACCTGGCAGGCGTTCAGATCGATCCGAAGGCGAACCGCGCCAGAACGCTCGGCTACCGCAGCTCACTCGGCTACCGGATCGTCGACGCAAGAAGCGGGAAGACGTCGACGGTCGAAGCTCCCAGCGGGGCGAGGGTCACGGCGGGCGACTGGTCTCCGGACGGGAAGCAGATCGCCTTCTTCGCTCACTTCGAGGACGGCAGCTATCTCTATGTTGCCGATGCGTCGACCGGGCGCTCGCGAAGACTCACTCGCGCACCCCTGCTCCTGACCCTGACCAGCGGCCTGCAGTGGGCCGACCAGGGTCGCCGAATCTTCGCCACCTTCGTACCGGACAACCGGCCCCCAGAGCCCAAGATCACACCGGAGCCGAACCAGCCCATGGTGCGCCTGACGGAAGCGGTGAGAAACCGGACCCGCACCTATCAGGGGCTACTCACCGACACCAGGAGCCAAGGCCAACTGGAGTACCTAACCACATCTCAACTGGCCTGGGTGAACGTATCGGACGGGCGGCTGCACAAGGTGGGCCAGCCAGCGATGATTCGGTCCTTCGACGTATCGCCAGATGGGCGCTACGTGCGCGTAGTCACCATGCTCAAGCCATTCAGCTACTTCGTGCCGGCCTCGTCGTTTGGCCGCATGGAGGAGATCTGGGATGAATCCGGGAAGGTGTTGGCGGAAATCGAGAAGCGCGAGCTGAGGGCACCCCAGAGCGATGACGACGCGGAGCCCCAAGGCGCCCAGCGACCAGACGCCAAGCGGAACCTCACCTGGCACCCGAGCGGCCAGGGCCTTTCCTATCTCCAGCAGGCCGCGCCACCTGCCCGCGATCCGGGAGACGGCTCCGACGAGCAGCGGCGAGGAGGCGGCCAGGCTACGGCCACGGCGGCGCAGGCAGCGCGCCCGGACCGGGTCTACCACTGGCTGCCGCCCTTCGGACCCAATGACGCGAAGCAACTTTATCAGAACGACGTGCGGATCAACTCGCTGGTCTACTCGCCTGACGGCCAGACGCTCTTCATGACGGAGACCCGCGCCGGGCAGCAGCACCTCTTCGCGGTACGCCTAGCTGAGCCTACTTCCAAGGAGACGATCGTACGCTATCGCTCCGACGACTTCTATCGGAATCCTGGCTCGCTCCTGACGACCACGAACTCGCTTGGGCTGAGCGTTGCACGCTTCTCGGAGGATGGCCGGTCGGTGTATCTGAGCGGCACCCAGTACTTCGAGAAACCGGACGAACAGGCGCCGAGGCCATTCCTGGAGCGGGCCCCCATCGGCGGAGGAGATCGCACCCGGTTGTGGCAAAGCTCGGATCAGATGTACGAGGACCTCTCGACCGTGCTGGACGAGCAGGGCGCCAGCAGCATCGTCATCAGTCGCCAATCTCGCACGATGCCCACCAACTTCTATCGCCTGGAGCTGGCTTCGAAGCAGGAGACGCCTCTGACCTCCAACCGGGACCTGACGCCCCAGATCACGGCAGCGCAACGCTACCGGGTGCGAGTGACCCGCCCCGATGGCTTCCAATTCTGGGTTCGGGTGACTACTCCCCCGGACCACGTGAAGGGGCGGAAGCTGCCCGCGATGTTCTGGTTCTATCCGCGGGAGTTTGAGAATCAGCAGGCTTACGATCGGGCGCAGCGGAGCTACAACAAGAACTCTTACCCATCCACCGGGGCGATGACTATCGAGTACCTCACGGTGCTCGGCTACGCGGTCATTCAGCCCGACGCGCCGATCGTGGCGCCCACAGCACGCCGGAACGACCCGTACGTGCACGACCTGCGGAACAACCTCGCTGCGACGATCGACGCCTTGGAAGCCGAAGGCATCATCGACCGCTCCAAGCTAGCGGTGGGAGGTCACAGCTACGGAGCGTTCAGCAGTGCGAACGCCATGGTGCACACGCCCTTCTTCAAGGCAGGGATCGCCGGGCATGGCAACTACAATCGGACGCTGACGCCCATGGCATTTCAGAGCGAGACGCGCATCCTTTGGGAGGCCCGGGAAACCTACCTGGCGATGTCCCCGATCCTGTACGCGGACCAGTTGACCGGCGCGCTGCTCATGTATCACGGCACGGACGATCAGAACGTCGGGACCGATCCGATCAACTCCATCCGCATGTTCCACGCGCTTCTGGGGCTGGGCAAGCCGGCCGCGCTGTATCTGTATCCGTATGAGGACCACGGGCCGGCCGCACGCGAGACGCTGCTCGACATGTGGGCGCGGTGGGTTGCGTGGCTTGATCAGTATGTGAAGGGGAACAAGCCCTGATGCGGTAGCGACGAACGACGAACGACGAACGACGAGCGAGCGACGAGCGACGAACGACGAGCGACGAGACGGGGTGGCGCATCTTCGGTCGCCACCCCGTCGCGTCGCTTGTTGGTCGTTCCAGCCCGGCTACCAGCGGCGATAGGTGCTGGTGCCGAAGTCGCGAATGACGTAGCCGCCGCGCTCCGCCTCGAGGCGGAACATGTGGTAGAGCGAGGTTCGGCGTCCCCACGGGTCCACATACTCGTGGCGCGCGAGCACGTTGGCGGAATCCCGCCAGGTGCGGACGTCCTCGATCCAGTAGCGATTGGTGCGGCTCGAGAGGGCGACATCGGCGAGCATGTCGTAGAAGTCGTCCACATGCAGGCTGTAGCCGTAGTTGCCTTCGAGGGCGATGTTCACGCGACCCTGTCGCGGGACGAGCCTACCTAGCGTTCGGACATCCTGCCTCTCGAACGCCTGCACGAGATCGTCCAAAGCGTAGTCGAGGTCGTTGCGGTTCCAATAGAGGTTGTCGTAGCCGCCGTAGTAGTGCGTCGTCGTCCTTCGCCATTGGTAGGGCGTTCCCTGCCAACTCCAGATCGCGAACTGGATGGGCTGAATCCTTCCGATCACGATGTAGCCCGGCAGGTGCGGGTAGTAGTACCAGGGCGAAACAACGCAGTTGTTGTACACGGGGACGAACTGGTAGTAGGGATAGCAGAAATAGTCGTCCCGCCAGCGGTGGTCGTAGTGAACGTAGCCCGAGCGGTAGGGCCGATTGATCGAAATCCTTTCTTCTCGCAGAACCTGATACTGAAGAGAGCCGTTCCGGACATCTATGGGAGCTCGGTCGATGGTGACGGGTCTTTCCCGCCCTCGCTGATCGTTGTTGATCGAGCCGTAGTTGACCTGCCCGCTACGGGACTGCGGCCGTCCCTTGACGCCATTGACTCCCTGATCGCCGGAGCCGCCGATGATGGGCGGCGTATTGCGTCCGCCGTTGCGGTCGGAGCCGCCTTGCCCGCCGATAGGGGGCTGCTGTTGACCCGAACCCCCGCCCCTCGGCTTGCCGATGCCGCTGTCGCCAGAGCCCTGGTTTCCGGAACCTTGATTAACTGGCGGGTTGCCTCGCGGAGGTTGATTTCCATCGTTCCTGGGAGGCGCCTGGGGTGGCCGTCCGCCACCGCCGCCGCTGTTGCCATCGTTTCGTGGTGGAGGCGTAGGAGGACGTCCCCCGCCGTCGTTGCGCGGAGGCGACGAATTGCCGCCGCTGTTGCCACCGCCCTTGCCCTTGCCTTTGCCGAGGCCGCCGTCCTGGGGCAACGCGAGCGACATCGAGATCCCAAGGCAGCCGACGATCGCGATCCAACGCAAGCCTTTCATGTTTCTAACCTACACCAACTCCTGTTCATGGTACGCCCAATCTTCCCAAAAGTTACGACGAAAGGCGCTCGTAGGCGAGCACCAGCCCGTCCAATGTGAGTGTCGGGTCGTAAAGCTCGAGCATCGGACATAACTCGACGAAGTGGCTGCCCAACCCGCCGGTTGCCACCACCCTGGGCTGCCCTTCAAGTTCGCCGGCAAGTCGTCGGGCCAGCGCATCGATGGCGCCCGCATAGCCAAGAACCAGCCCCGACTGCAAGGAGTGCACCGTGTTTTTGCCGATCGCCCGAGCGGGAGCCTTCAACTCTACGCGAGGTAGCTTGGCCGTACGCCCGTGCAGGGCTTCGGCCGCGATCTCGACCCCGGGCAGAATGGCACCTCCCGCATATGTGCCTCGACTGTCGATGACGTCGAAGGTGGTCGCGGTGCCGAAATCCACCACGATGACGGGGGCGCCGTAGCGAGGGATCGCGG
>DATLGQ010000020.1:0-4492 GCA_035540435.1 Fimbriimonadaceae bacterium | reverse complement strand
CCTACGAACCACGGCTGGGACTCGACGATGAAAGAGCCGGCATAGCCGGACCCCGTCCGGCGCCTCGGCACGCTTGCCGTTCTCAGCATTGGGTATAGCCTAGGTAGACAGCCTTGGACGTTTAAGACGCTAACAGGTCGGGGCCCTCGTGCAGGATCGCATCGCGAAGTCGTTCAAAAGACTGCAAGCGCATCCACGAAAGGGACCCCCGATGGAAAACCATAGCCCCGCCTTCCTGCTTCGCCTGCGGGTTTGAATCCTCGTATTGTTGAGCCCAAGCTGGCCCCCGACCTCGATGAGGCGGCAGCCGATGCCTTCGAGGCTCTTGCCACCTACGTCGTCTCGGAGCGGTCCGTGGACGGTGCTCTGCAGCTCATCGTCGACCTCGCCGGCCCCTCCATCGGCGGGGCGGAAGCCGTCGGCATCTCACTGAAGCGGGGCAACAGTGTGGTCACCGCCGTTTCGTCGACACCCAGGGTCCTGGCCGTCGACTTTCTTCAGTACGAGTGCGGCTCGGGACCGTGCCTCCAGGCCATGACCGACGGCGAGATGCAGCTCGTCAGGTCGCTGTTGACCGAAGACCGGTGGCCCGAGTTCACGAACAAGGCCCTTTACGAAGGGGTTCAAAGCGTGGCTGCCTATCCGCTTCGGTCCCAGGGGGAGGTTTTCGGGGCTCTCAACGTCTACTCACCGCGGGAGGACGCCTTCAATGAAGAAGCGCTTGCCATCGGCGAGGTGTTTGCCGCCCGGGCTTCGGCTTTGCTTTTGAACGCCACCAAATACGAGGAGGCCGCCCAGCTTGCTTCGCAGCTGGAGGAGGCTCTTCAGTCTCGCGCCGTGATCGACCAGGCCAAGGGAATACTGATGGAACGGGAGAAGATCTCGGCCGACGAGGCGTTCGAACACCTGAAGTTGCTGTCCCAGCGAACCAACGTGAAGGTGCGCGAGCTGGCCCACCGCATTGTCGACGACGCGCTTCAGCGTGACGGCCGTTAGCGAGCCAAACCAACTGGCCGATCTGTTCGCCCGCTTGTCGGGCCTGGTCTTCTCCGAGCAGACCGTTCAGTCGTCGTTGCAGATCACGGTCAATTTGATGCACGAAGTGCTTCCCGCGACGCAGGGGGCGGGAGTCACGTTGATTCGGGAGGCCAAGAGGCTCACCGCGGCGCACACCGACGAGGTGGTGAAAAGAGCCGACGCCCTCCAGTACGAACTGGACGAAGGCCCGTGCCTGTCGGCGTTCAATGACGGCAGTCCGTATCTGATCGATTCCATGGAGAAGGAAGAGCGCTGGCCCCGGTGGGCGCCCGCGGCTCGCGGCTTGGGGATGGGCAGCGCGATCAGCGTGCCCCTGATAGTGCCGGACGAGCGCCGGCTGGGCGCAGTCAAGGCCTATTCGGAACAACTAGCCGCCTTCGACGAGCAGGATGTCAGGATCATGGAGATGTTCGCCGCGCAGGCGGCTATCGTGCTGGCGAACGTCCTGTCCCACTCCGACGCGGCGCGGATGAGCGAGCAGCTGAAGACGGCTCTCAGGTCCCGGCATGTGATAGCCGAGGCTTTGGGAGTCCTGATGGAACGGGGCAAGATCGGGGAGGATCAGGCCTTCGCGCTCTTGCGTGGCAGCGCCCAACGTAACAACGTAAAGTTGCACCAAGCAGCATCAGATCTGGTGAGTGAGGTAGCTAACCCAGCACAGCGGTAACGCACCGGACAGTGACACAGAGGAGGCTTCTTGGCAGGCAACCCCGACGCGATGGTGCTTGAATCCGGCCGTCGGAACTCGGGCCTCACGGTAGATGAGCTCTGGCTTCGTTATTTCGAGCTCACCGGGGAGGCATCGCTGTTGGAGTTGGAAGCGTACCTGCAGGGCGCTTTGATTCCCGACCCGCTCCAGTTCGACATGATCGCCCATGCCCTGAACGAGCGGTTCATGGAACTGGGTCACGACAATCCGATCCCCTACCGCGAGGAAGCCGGATAGGTCCGCGCCAGCGCTACCTTCGGCGCAGCGCCCTTTTGATCAACAAAACGCCGACCACTGCGACGAAGGCCACCGCCACCACCTTGACTGCGGCGGATTTCACCTCGTCGACCTTTTCCTTGACGTTCTCGGTCTCTTCCTTGACCAGCTCCGCGCTTTCCTTCACCTGATCGGCCAGAGCGTCGACCTTCTCCGCCAGGTTGAGCCGGGCCTGCTTGATCTCCAGCTCTATCTCTTCGGGCGTTTTGCCCATTTCACGCTCTCCTTGAGGGTCCTGAGGGTGATTTTGACCGACTTAACCGTCTTTTCCGGTACGAACGTGCCCTCCAGCTTCTTCTTGGCGAGAAAGAAGATCCCGCCCGAAGTGGCGGTGATGAGAATGGTCACCGTCATCGCGGCCAGCCAGCGGGGCATGAAGGTGTCGAAGATCTCAAAGGCCGTCAGGAGCATGAACGGCACGATCATCAGCGCGAGGACGACACCGAGCGCCGCCAGCCCGGCGGCCACCATCTTCGGCCGGGCAATCTCGACCAGCTCCTGCTTGGCCAGCTCGATCTCCAGCCGGATCAGCTTGGACAGGTCCTGGGTTATGCCCGCGAGAAGGTCACCGGCGGTCTGAACGTTCCCGGTGATCTCCGAAATGGATTCGTGGAGCGACCCCGACAAATCCTCTGAGCTGGGATCTTGCGGGTCGCGCACCTTCATCGCGAAACTAGGCCTCTAGGCCCGGGGCACTTTGTTTGCCGAGATGCACGAGGTGCAAACCCGGAGCTTGCGGGGGGTGCCCGCGACGACCGTTCGAACGGTCTGGATGTTCGGAGTCCAGCGGCGGTTGCTTCGCTTATGTGAATGGCTGATGGACTTGCCGAACACCGGCGACTTGCCGCATACGTCACAAACCTTGGACAAGGGTAACTCCCTCAAATTGTCGGTAGACCTCAACATTAATGGAAACGGGGGCTCTTGTCCCCCCTGCACGGCAGAATAGGGCCATGACGCAGTCCCTGTTGCTCTACGCGCCTCCCCACCTGCAAGTCCCCATCACCACCCTTAAAGGAGTGGGGGAGGTGCAGGCAAAAACCCTTGCCGACTCCAAGTTTGCCATCAAATCGGTGCAGGACCTTCTTCAGCACTATCCGCGCCGCCACCTGGACTTCTCCGAATCCAAGCCCATCGAGCAGGCGCAGGTGGGTGACGAGCTCACCATCATGGGCGAGATACGCCGGGTGCAGGACCCGCGGGCCAAGGGCCGCAGGCTGCCGTTCAAGGCCGCCCTCTACGACGGCACCTCGCATATCTGGCTGGTGTTCTTCAACCAGAGTTGGCGGGCACGACAGCTGAAGGTGGGCACCTATGTCGCGGTGAAGGGAAAGGTCGGGGTCTACCGGGGGATCCGCCAGATGAACTCGCCGATGGTCGATGTGATCACCGACGCCGGGGAGACCGTGAAGATCGTCCCGGTGTATCCGGGAACCGCGGAGGTGCAGACCTCGAAGTTGCGGGCCTACGTTCGGGCGGCACTAGAGAGGTACAGCCCGCTCGAGGACCCCCTGCCGCAAGCGATGCTGGACCGGCACGGGCTCATCGCCCGCACCCGGGCGCTGGCCGATTACCACTTTCCCCCGGAGATGAGCCGCAAGTACGTTGCGCGTAGGCGCCTGGTGTTCGACGAGCTGCTTACCCTGCAGCTCGGCCTGGCCTATCGCAAGCACCGTATCGAGGCCCAGACGATAGGGATAACCCACAAGGTCGACGCCGATCTGGCCGACCGGTTCGTCGAGGCTCTGCCCTTTCAGGTCACCGGGGCCCAGCGCCGTTCGATGGACGAGATCCGGGCGGACATGGCGAGGACCAGCCCTATGCACCGGCTGCTGCAGGGAGAGGTCGGTTCAGGCAAGACGGTCGTTGCGCTTTATGCCGCCCTGCTCGCGGTTCAGGGCGGGTACCAGGCGGCGGTCATGGCGCCCACCGAGGTCCTGGCCAACCAGCATTTCCTGACGCTCAGCGCACTCCTGGAGCCGGTATACGGCCCGGCGGCGAGGGTGAAACCGCGCGAGGTCCAGATGGACCTGTTCGCAGACTCCTCCGCGCAGGCCGACGAGTCGGTTGCCGACTACGACAACTCCGGCGGGATCGTCCTGCTTACCGGCAGCGTCGGGGCCTCCAAGCGCCGGGAGGCTCTCAAGCGGATTGCGGACGGCTCGGCGGGCATCGTTGTCGGCACCCATGCCCTGATCCAGGAGGGCGTGGAATTCGCCAACCTCGGCATGGTGGTGGTGGACGAGCAGCACCGTTTCGGGGTGCGCCAGCGCATGGCGCTCAAAGAGAAGACGGCCGGGGACTCCACGCCCGATGTCCTGATCATGACTGCCACCCCCATCCCCAGGACCCTGGCGTTCACCCTCTACGGCGATCTGGATGTCAGCATCCTCGATGAGCTGCCCAGGGGAAGAACGCCGGTCAAGACCGAGGTGGTCCCCGAAGCCGAGCGCGGGCGGGCCTACGATC
>DATLGQ010000019.1:0-10227 GCA_035540435.1 Fimbriimonadaceae bacterium | reverse complement strand
GCCATCGCTCACTCGCGATGGGCGACCCACGGCGGCCCCACCGACGAGAACGCCCATCCCCACTACGACCAGTACGAGCAGATCTCCATCATCCACAACGGGATCATCGAGAACTACCTGGACCTCAAGCAGGAGTTGTTGGCCAAGGGGCACGAGTTCCGGTCCCAAACCGACACGGAAGTCGCGGCGCATGTGATCGGCGAAGAGTACGCGACGGGCAAGCCGCTCGAGGAGGCGGTGCGGGTCGCCACGAAGCGACTGCGAGGCGCCTATGCGCTCGTCGTGATTTCGCGGCGTGAGCCTGGCAAGATCGTGGCGGTTCGGAACGCCTCGCCGCTGGTACTCGGACTCGGGCAGCACGAGAACATGCTCGCCAGCGACATCCCGGCCCTGCTCCCCTACACCCGCGAGGTCGTCGTTCTCGAAGAGGACACGGTGGCCGTGCTCACGGATTCTGAAGTGAAGCTCTTCGACGGTGATGGCCGGGAGCTCACGATCAAGCCCATCCACATCGAATGGGATGTTGCCGCCGCCGAGCGCGGTGGATACGAGCACTTCATGCTCAAGGAGATCCACGAGCAGCCTGACGTATTGCGGCAGTGTCTCGCGGGACGGATCGATGAGAAGAACCGCATTCGCTTTGAGGGCATCTTCAGCGAACATGTGTGGAACGAGATCGACCGGGTCAACATCATTGCCTGCGGCACCGCCTACCATGCCGGACTGATGGGCAAGTACTTGTTCGAGAAGTTGCTGCGGCTGCCGACCGACGTTTACTACTCAAGCGAGTTCCGGTACGGCGATCCGGTGCTCTCTCCGAAGTCGCTGGCTATCTTCGTGAGCCAATCTGGCGAGACGGCCGACTCTCTGGCCGCTTTGAGGCTCTGCAAGGCACGGCGCATCCGTACGCTCGGGGTGGTGAACGTCATCGGGTCCAGCATCGCAAGGGAATGCGACCGAACGATCTTCACTCAGGCAGGTCCGGAAATCTCGGTCGCCAGCACCAAGGCGTACACGGCGCAGGTGCTCGTACTGACCCTGCTCGCACTCTACATCGCTCAGGTTCAGGAGATGCCGGGGGTGCGAGTCGCGGAAGCCGTGGAGGCGCTGCGCGAGTTGGAGGAGCTGGCAGCGCGAGTGCTGCACCTCGAACCACAGGTGGTATCGCTCGCAGAGGCGGTGAAGGATATGCCACTCTGCTTCTTCCTGGGACGCGGAGCCGATGCGTACGTTGCCCTGGAGGGCGCTCTCAAGCTCAAAGAAATCGCCTATGTACCCACCCAGGAGTCGCCGGCAGGCGAGATGAAGCACGGGCCCCTTGCGCTCGTGGAACCGGGGGTCGTGGCTATCTTCGGTGCGACCGATCCGCAGATTCGGGACAAAGTGATCAGCAACATGCAGGAAGTCGCCGCTCGAGGAGGCACCATCGTGGCGCTGACGACCGAGGAAGATCACGTCGTCGACATGGTCTCGCAGCACGCCGTGCGTCTGCCGGACACCGGTTACGACTTCCTGAACGCGCTGCTGTCCATCATCCCGCTCCAGTTGCTCGCTTACCACGTCGCCCGCCTGAAGGGCCTCGAGATCGATCAACCACGGAACCTCGCCAAGTCGGTCACAGTCGAGTAACCATGAGGTGCATGACCTAGCGAAATTGCTAGTTTATGCGTCTGATCGACACTCAGGGTACGGGCTTTGCCAATCCTTTGTCTGTGGGCGTTTGTCTAGCTCGACTGCTTGTGCTTAAATGGGAGAGGCGTCCAGGGCCGAGTGTGGGCTTTGGCGGTGGAGAGGATTCGCCTCGACGATGACGGCGAGTGTCGAATGCCTTGTTGAGTGAGAGAAAGGAATGAGCCAAAACAGCTTGCTGCAGACTGTTGCTGGAATCGGTGATCGTCCATCAATCCGTACCAGACAGGTTCCCTATGCTCCTTTCAAGAGGTTTCTGGACATCGTTGGGTCCGTAATCCTACTAGTTCTACTTCTACCTGTTTACCTTCTTATTGCTTTATCGGTCCGACTAACCAGCAAGGGCCCCGTCTTCTACAAGTGCGATCGCGTAGGTCTGGGCGGCAGGGTTTTCAAGTTCGTGAAGTTCCGCAGCATGTATGTGGACGCGGACGAGAGGCTGGGCGCCTTGATGCAGCAGAACGAGAAGGACGGCCCGATCTTCAAGATGAAGAGGGACCCCCGCATCACGCCCGTAGGTCGATTCTTGCGTAAGTACAGCCTGGATGAGCTTCCGCAGCTTGTAAACGTCTTCAAGGGCGAAATGAGCCTCGTAGGTCCGCGCCCACCCTTGCCACGCGAGGTCGAGCAGTACGACGACTACGCCATGCAGAGGCTCTCGGTGAAGCCTGGGATCTCGTGCTACTGGCAGATCATGGGGCGCAGCGATCTGAGCTTCCAAGAGTGGATGGACCTCGATCACCGCTACATTCGCGAGATGAGCTTCTGGACTGACCTCATGATCCTGCTCAAGACGCCCCTCGCGGTTCTTCGCGGTCGCGGCGCCTACTAGCCCTTCAGTCTCGAGGGCGATCTTTACTGCGCCATACCCACGCGCGCGCCAGGAAGAGCGGGTTGCCCACGACGTATCGGCCAAACATACGCCTGGGCTCGCGAAGGAGCCGATAGGCCCACTCCAGCTTGAGCCGGCGCCAGCCGGCCGGGGCCCTAGGGACGCTGCCAGAGAGGAAGTCGAAGAGCGCGCCAATGCCACAGGCGAGCCCTACCCGCAGCTCCCGAGCGTGTTGGCAGAGGAACTGCTCCTGTCGAGGTTGGCCAAGCGCCACGAGTAGAATGTCGGCGTCGGCCCGCGCCAGTGCGGCAATGACTTGCTCCGGCGAGGAGTCGTAGCCGTTCAGCCGGCCCACCACTTCGACGCTGGGGTATCGCTCCAGGATCGCCGCAGCAGCGCCGGCGTTGGACACCTCGGTGGAACCATACAGAAACACCCGGAGCCCTGGTGTCGCCTCGGCCAGCAACCGCGGCCACAGGTCGGTGCCGTTGAAATTGTAGTTGAAGTCCTGGCCTCGCATGCGAGCCCCCAGCCGCACTCCAATGCCATCGTTGATCAGACGGTCCATCGACATCAGACACGATTTGTACTGGGGGGCCTTGGCAGCCAGATTGAGCGTGTGGGCGTTCACGATGCCTAGCAGCGTCGCTTGCGACCGGTCCTGCGAGGCTTCATTGAACCAGGCCCTGAACTCCTCGTAGGTGGGGTTCCAAATGGCGACGCCCAGCAAGCGCACGACCCCGCCCGACTGGTCATCGTCTGCGTCGGCGGAAGCTGGAACCTGCTCTCGCACCCGCAGATTTTACGCGATCAGGGCAATCGTGGGACGCAGCTCCTGCCGTCGACCTCAGCGCCGGCGCGCCCCATCCGGCATAATCCCAGCCGATGAGTCGCTGGGGCGTCGGGCTCGTGATCGTCCTCCTGTCGTGCGTGCCCATTCTGCTTTCCCACGCGACGTCGCCCGATCTGCTGCGCGACACCGACACCCAGGTTCTGCTGGACACGATCCGCCAGCGGCAGGCGCCCCTCAGTTGGTTCGGCGGCGACTGGCCGCTGGAAAACCACTTTTATCGCCCTGTCTCAACCCTCTTCTTCGAGCTGGACAACGCTCTCTACGGTTCGAACGCCGCCGGCTATGGCTGGACCAACGCCCTGCTTTGCGTCGCGAGCGTGGTTCTGCTCTTTTGGCTTTGGCGCGAACTCGCGGACGACGTGCCCGTTGCCACCCTCGGCGCGATCATGTTCGCCCTTTGGCACACGAGCTTTGCCGGGAAGCTCTCGATGCTGGTGTTCTTCATGTCGTTTGGGGCTTGGATCCTTGCGTTCCTGCCGGGTCGGCGGCTATGGCCCGCCATAGCTGCATTCCTGGTGCTCTACTACCTGTCGTTTGAAGTAGCGGGCTTCCGCGCCTTGGAAGGACGGATGATCGCCTGGCTGCCTGGCCGCACTGCTTCGGTCATGACGGTTTTCGCGCTGCTCTCCATGGCGGGGTACGCGCGGTATGAGAGACTATCGGCTTCGCGCGTGGCGCGGCCGGAGCCGACGCCGCTGGATCCGCCCGCCACGAAAGGCACCGTCGTGCGGGCTGGAGTGGCCCGTACGGCGTGGGGATGGCTCCTGCTTTCCCTCGTGGGGCTGGTTTTGGCCCTCGGCAGCTATGAGCAGGCGGTGATGCTGCCGGCGGCTCTGTTTGGGGTCGCGGTGAGCTTGAGGCTGCAGCGGTATCAGGTTCGATGGGGTCTTCAGGCGCTGTTTTGGGGGCTGCTTGTCGGGTATCTCGCCCTGCGGTCGCAGATTGTGCCGACCGAAGCCAGTGGCTACCAGCTGCAGCAGTTCCGCTCCGGGCCCGGCGTTTGGCAGAGCGTCATGCACTACATCTTTCCGGCGTTCAAGGACCTCTACTCGCTCGCCATGACCCTCGACCTTGGGCCGCTTCAGTTCATGAGCTGGGGACCTTGGGGCTCGCTGCTCTTTGCCGGCTCCAACCTCGCCGCCTATGGCCAAGTGTTGAACCGCCGTCTGGTCTTGGGCCTAACCGGCTTCGCGCTCTCCCTCGTGACCTTTCTGCCGATGGCGTGGCTCAAGCCATTCGACCACTACGACTATTGGCCGATGGCGATGCGGTCCCTCTTCGTGTCGGCACTGGTAATGGCGGCCGGAGGAACGCTCGTCAGCGCAGCTTCCCGCCCAGCGATGCAAGCGCCTGCACGGCCCGATCCCGCACCTGGTTCGCTTCCTCGTCGGTAAAGTTCTCGCCCATCTTGCGCAACTGGAGGGCGATCGCCAAGCTGTGATGACCGCCCGGTATGCCCGGCCCCTCATACACATCGAACAACCACTGCCGCTCGAGGACCTCCCCGCACGCTGCCTCGATGGCACGCTCGATCCGTCTGTACTGAACCTCCCTAGCAATCACCACCGCCATGTCCCGGCGAACCGACGGGTTTCGGCTCACCGGGCGGTAGCGCGTGCCATCGCGCGAGTGTTCGTAGGCCAGAAGCACATCGAGCTCTGCCACCACCGTGTGGGGAGGCAAAGCGCATTCATGCGCCGCATCCGGGTGAATCTGCCCTAGGACCCCGAGCTCATGTCCCTCGGCTATCACCGCTGCCTGTCGCGAGGGGTGCAGCCTTGGGTCAGGGTCCGCCGGCGTCTCAAAGCTCAAACGAGTGCCTACCGCCGCAAGCGCGGCCTCGAGCGAGCCCTTCAAGGTAAAGAACCCGCTCATAGTGGTCGTCTTGTTCGCCCACGATGGCGGCTCCAGGGCACCCTCGCTTAAAAGCGCCACAAGCTTTCGCTCCCTCAGTTCCTCGCCCGAACGGCCGAACGTGTTGCCAACCTCGAACAGGTGCACGTCGCGGCCACCATTGCGCCTTGCGGCGTCGGCCAGAGACGGCAGGAGCGAGGTGCGGAGGTACTCCATCTCCGGCACCGGGTTCCGCGGTCCAACGGCTTCGAGTCGTGGGTCGTCCAGCACGTGTCTGCCCCGAAGAGAGTGGCTGATGGTCTGGACGAAGCCTTGGCGCACGATCTCCTCGCGAAGGCGATCGGTCCAGGCTTCGACACCCTGAGCACCGCCCTGCAGCGAGGCCCCGTGAGGCAATTCCTCGGGAATCTTCTCGTAGCCGTGCACCCGGCCGATCTCCTCGATGAGATCGTCCTCCCGGACGATGTCCGGGCGCCAGGATGGTGGGGCGACCATGAACGGCTCGTCAAGACCGTGAACTTCCATGCCCAGCCGCTGCAGGTAGCCCTTGGCCTCCTGCGCCGTCACCGGCATGCCCAGCAACTTGACAGCCCGCGTAACCCGCAGCTTGATGGGTCTTCGCTGGATCTTTCCGGGATAAGCGTCGAGCACGCCGGGCAGCACCGAGGCGCCACCGTCGATCAGGCTCATCAATTGCGCGAATCGATTGAGCGCAGCCACGACCCCTTCCGGGTCCACGCTTCTCTCGAACCGGTAGGAAGCCTCGGTGCTGAGTGCA
This sequence comes from Fimbriimonadaceae bacterium, assembly GCA_035540435.1. GTDB lineage: Bacteria > Armatimonadota > Fimbriimonadia > Fimbriimonadales > Fimbriimonadaceae > DATLGQ01. Next base: position 4,221 of record DATLGQ010000019.1, on the reverse strand, counting down.
AGCAGCTTGCGAGTGCGGCGGACGGAGGTGTTCTTGAAGTGAGCCGACTCGAGCAGTACCCGCTGGGTTGACGGACCGACTTCGGTGTCCTGACCGCCCATCACGCCCGCCACCGCCACCGGTCGCTCGGCATCGCAGATCATCATCATCCGAGTCTCGCTCAACTCTTGGCGCTGCCCGTTCAGGGTGACTAGAGACTCTCCTTCGCGGGCGTATCGAACAACTATTCGTCCACCTCGCAAGGTGTCGAAATCAAACGCGTGCAGCGGCTGACCCAGTTCGAGCATGACGTAGTTCGTCAGATCGACCAGCAGACTGATCGGGCGCTGCCCAGCTTGCCGGAGTCGCTTCTGGATCCAATCGGGCGAGGGGCCGTTCTGAACGCCCTCGAAAAGCCGGCAGGCGTAACGCGTGCAGTCTGAAGTCTCGATCTCTACGCTCGCCTGCTTCTGTGCTTCGCTTAGAGGCTTGCCCTCGCCCAGTCGCTCGAGGCCCTCAAAGCGGTTCTGCGCGCTCTGGTACAGCGCCGTGGGGCGGGCAGAGGGGTCTTTGGCCAGCACCTCGCGCGCGAGTCCGAACACCGACAGACCGTCGCCCCGGTTGGACACCACCTTGACATCCAGAACCGGATCGCCTTCTATCTCTTCGATGCCTTCGAGCTCGAAGCCGGCCATCGTCAGAAGGTCGCCGACCTCGACCGCGGTCAGGCTGGTCTCGACGAAGTCGAGAAGCATCGGGTAGGCGAACTTCATGGGCAGGACGAATTATACGTCCCGCCCCTAGGCCGGCACCTGATCGATCATCGGTCGGTTCCAGAAGCGGTGTGCCGCCAATGCGGTCAGAAAGGCCTCAGAGACCATCTGCACCGCGTCCTCGCCGCGCGCGGTCACCACGCCGTGATCGTTCGCATGACCGGCGCGAGCATGTTCTGCCGCCACTTGAACGTTCTTGAGAGATGCAGATTCCAAGAGGTGAATCCCTTCGTTGGTCGCGCAGATGGGCTTGCAGTGTTTGAAAGTTTCGTTGAGCCAATGGAGCGCATCGCCGCTTGAGAGGAGGGATTCGACGCCGGATCCACCGGGAACGTAGGTGGCGTCGAAGATCACCGACGCGGCGGTGCTGAAGTTCTCATCCGCCACGAGCTCCACTCCATCGGTAGTAGCCACCGGGCCGCTCTTGATGGAGACCACCTTCGCCGACGCCTCCTCCCTTTCGAGAGCGCGCCTCATCACCTCGACCTCCTGGCCCGCCACGCCATCGGCGACCAGGATCGCCACTCGGCGTCCCCGGGCGCTGCGACGCGTCGCTTCCTGACTCAACGCGGGCGACGATTGAACACTGCCCCGCTTCGGTCCAGGCTTGGGCGCGGGGCTCTCACTGAGATGGGAGAGATCACCGGTCGGCTTCGTGAGTCCAAGGTGGGGAGCCGCCCGCTCCGCGATTTCAGGGCTGACGTTGTGGAAGAGCTGAATCATCCTCTCGCGGATATGCGGGTGTTCCACCTTTCCGAGCTCGAACTTGATCGCTTCGATGAGGTGATCCTTCTCCGGTTCCGATTGGCTGTTCCAAAACAGCTCCGCCTGACTGAAATGATCGTTGAAGCTCTCCGGCCGAGCCCGGAGCTTGTGACCGTTTTGGGGCTCGGGCAAACTCACGAAGCCGCGGTGCCGGTCCTCTCGCGGACACCCTTCATCCAGAGAGTTCGGCTCGTAGTTGACCCGCCCCTTGTTGACCGTCATCCGCATGAACCCGTCCCGTTGGTTGTTGAAGACCGGGCAGCGAGGACGGTTGATCTCGACCTCGGCGAAGTTCGCGCTTCCGAATCGGTTGAGTTGGGTGTCGAGGTAGCTGAACAGGCGGGCCTGCAGCAGGGGGTCGTTGGTGAAGTCGATGCCTGGAACGATATGGCCGGGATGGAATGCGACCTGCTCCGTCTCCGCAAAGAAGTTGTCGGGATTGCGGTTGAGCGTCATCTTGCCGACTCGCCGCACCGGCACCAACTCCTCCGGCACGATCTTCGTGGGATCGAGCACATCGAAATCGAACGAGGCAGCTTCCTCTTCGGTGAACAACTGGAAGCCAAGCTCGAACTCCGGGAACAGGCCCTTTTCGATTCTTTCCCACAGGTCCCGCCGGTTGAAGTCCGGGTCCTTGCCGGCTATCTTCTGAGTTTCATCCCACAGGAGCGACGCCAGCCCCTCCATCGGCTTCCAGTGGATCTTGCACAGCGTCGAGTTTCCCGCTTCGTTGACCAGCCGAAACGTATGCACGCCAAAGCCTTCCATAGTGGCGTAGCTGCGGGGGAGCGCCCGGTCCGAAAGCACCCACATGATCATGTGCATGGCTTCCGGCATCAACGAGATGAAGTCCCAGAAGTTGTCATGAGCCGCGCTGGCTTGGGGCATCTCGTGGTGAGGCTCCGGCTTGATGGAGTGGACTAGGTCTGGGAACTTCATGCCGTCCTGGATGAAGAACACCGGAATGTTGTTGCCGACCAGGTCGTAGTTTCCCTCGACTGTATAGAACTTGGTCGCGAAGCCTCGTACGTCCCGCACGGTATCTGCCGAGCCGCGAAAGCCGACGACGGTTGAAAAGCGAGTGAAGGTCGGGGTCTCCAGGCGTGGATCGATGAGGAACCGGGCCTTGGTGTACTGCCTCATCGAGTCGTCGTAGACCCGAAAGACACCGTGCGCTGCCGAACCACGTGCGTGTACGACCCGCTCGGGGATTCGCTCGTGGTCGAAGTGGGTCATCTTCTCGCGGAAGATGAAGTCCTCCATGAGCGTGCCCCCGCGGGGCCCCGCCGTGAGCTGGTCCTGATTGTTAGCAACCTTAACCCCCTGATTTGTGGTCAGGTGTTCGAGATCACCCCTTTCGAGCGGTTGACGAGCCATGAATCCCTCCGAAGAACAAGTAAGAATCGCCGGCCCAAGGTGTGGCGGCGACGTTGTGAAGGGAGACGACCCTACAGCCGCCGATGTTTCAATATTGTTGAAGCCTCTGCCGCTCTAGAAGCTAATCTCCGAAGAGCCCCTCGTCCTCGCGAGCTTGGTCGGGAAGACGATCGAGCAGGCGCTGGCACGTGTTCCACCTCAAGAGCGCGGAATCGTCGTCGGTCGGCCGCACCTGCTCCGCGGCCTCGTACCGCTGCATGGCACGCTGAAGCCATTCCGCCACGACGTGGCCGGGTACCCCCTCCTGAAGCTTGCAGCGACCCCAGCGCTCGTATACGATTCCCCGGTAGTACTCCCGGTCGTATTCGCTCTGAAGCTCGGCCGCAAGGGCCTCGGCCTCCGGGAGAGAGGCGCCCTGGCGGCGGCCGAACAAGTCGGTCAGGGCCAGCAGCAGCATGCGCCGCGCCTCCTGGTTGGATGGATCGACCACCAAGATGTCTCGGCAGATGCTGGCGGCGAGCTCGGGCTCGTTCAGGAGTCGGTAGCGCTCGCCCAGTTCGAGAGCTCTTCCAACCGAAGCCGACGAAATCTGCTTCAGATCCATCACCTACGCCCCATGATCTTTCTGAACAGCTTGGCCAGCGGATCGTAGTACAGGTCCGCAACCCGTTCTTTCAACGGGATGATGCCGTTGTCGGTGATCTTGATGTGCTCCGGACACACGCCGGTGCAGCACTTGGTGATGTTGCAATAGCCGATGTTGTGGAGTTCCTTCAGCTCCTGGCGCCTGTCCTCGGTGTCAAGCGGGTGCATCTCCAGATAGGCGGTATGAATGAGCAGGCGGGGCCCGATGAAGTCCTCGAACTTGTCGTGATCCCGCAAAACGTGGCAGACGTTCTGGCAGAGGAAACACTCGATGCACTTGCGGAACTCCTGGCCCCGGTCGATGTCCTCCTGCATGACCGTCCAGGTTCCGTCGGAATGGTCTGGCGGCCGGGGCTTGAAGGGCTTGATCCGCTTCTTCGCCTCGTAATTCCAAGACACGTCGGTCACCAGGTCCTTCAGGTGCGGGAACGTCTTCATCGGCTCGACCGTGACCGGCTCGCTCAGGTCGATGTCGCTGCAGCGGGTCATGCACATCAACCGCGGACGACCGTTTACCTCCGCGGAGCAGGATCCACACTTCCCTGCCTTGCAGTTCCAACGCACGGCCAGGTCCGGTGCCTGTTCCGCTTGGATCTGGAGAACGGCGTCGAGCACGACCATGCCTTCGGTTACGTCGGTTTGGTAGTCCTCAAAGCTCCCCCTCGCCCCTCCGGGGGAGAGG
>DATLGQ010000018.1:0-7355 GCA_035540435.1 Fimbriimonadaceae bacterium | reverse complement strand
GGTCACCACCGAGACCAAGTTTCCGACCATTCGGGTGCACATGCGCTACGACGGGAAGCGGAAGCCGGTTATCAACACCATTCGTCGCGTGAGCAAACCGGGCCTTCGGGTTTACAAGCAGGTGGACGAACTCCGTCCCTTGCGCAGCGGCCTTGCCACGCGCATTCTTTCCACGAGCAGCGGCGTGATGACCGACCGTGAAGCGCGTAAGCGTCACATCGGCGGCGAAATCCTCTGCGAGGTGTGGTAGGACATGTCGAGAATCGGAAGACAACCCATATCCGTTCCCTCGGGAGTGACTGTGACGGTCGGTGATCGCAACTTCGTCACCGTCAAGGGCCCAAAGGGCGAACTGAGCCAGCCGATCTCGCCTCTCCTGACGATCACGCAGGAAGACGGGAAACTGGTCGTCGATCGACCCAGCAACGAGCGCGAGGCGCGCAGCCAGCACGGTCTGGCCCGCACCCTCATCAACAACATGGTCGTAGGCGTCACCACCGGGCACGCAAAGGTGCTCGAAGTCAGCGGCGTCGGTTACCGCGCCCAGCTTGAGGGCAAGGGGCTCCTGCTCAACATGGGCTACTCGCACCCGGTGCGCTTCGCGCCGGTGGAGGGCATCACGTTCGAGGTGAGCGCAGACGAGAGGAACCGCTCACAGCAGATCCGGGTGAGCGGCATCGACAAGGCGCTGGTGGGCCAGCTCGCCGCCGACATCCGCAAGGTGCGCAAGCCGGACCCCTACAAGGGCAAGGGCATTCGTTATCAGGGCGAGGTCATCAAGCTGAAGGCCGGTAAGCGAGCGGCCGCGAAGAAGTAAGGAAGGGAACCGAACGAAGTGGCATCAAAGACAGGACAACAGCTACGACGCGTGCGGCACGAACGCATTCGCAAGAAGATCGCCGGCACCGCGAACCGGCCGCGACTGGCCGTCTACCGCAGTCTGCGGCACATCTCGGCGCAGATCATCGACGACGCCACCGGGCACACCCTCGTCGCCGCCAGCAGCCTCGAGAAGGGTCTGGATACCAAGGGCAACCGGGACGGCGCCAAGGCGGTGGGTGTGGCGTTAGCCGAGCGGGCCAAGGCCAAAGGCATCAGTGGGGTTGTGTTCGACCGGGGCGGGTTCCGCTTCCACGGACGTATCGCGAGCCTCGCCGAAGGAGCCCGCGAAGGGGGACTGGAGTTTTAAACCCATGAGAATGATGAATCGCCTCAGCGGCAAGCGTGAGAGCCGCAACACCGAAGGGCCGCAGCTAGACGTTCGCGTCGTGCAGACCAACAAGGTGTTCAAGACCCACAAGGGCGGCAAGACGGCTTCCTGGTCGATCCTCGTCGTGGTGGGTGACAACAAGGGCCAGGTCGGCGTTGGCATCGGGAAGGCAAGAGGCATCCCGGACGCGATCCGCAAGGCCGAAGAAGCGGCTCGCAAGAACATGATCACCGTGCCGATGATCGGAGCCACGATCCCGCACGAGATCAAGGCGGTGTCCGGCACCTCCGAAGTCATCCTGCGTCCCGCGTCGGCTGGGACGGGCGTCAAGGCGGGCGGCGCCGTTCGCGCCTGCCTGGAGTGCGCCGGAGTGCACAACGTGCTCGCCAAGTCGCTCGGAAGCCGCAATGCGATCAACATGGCCTATGCCACGATCGAGGCTTTCAAGAGCCTTCAGTCGCCCGAGGAGCGGGCCCAGCAGCGAGGGCTCGACGTGAACGAGCTGGTGCCCTGGCTGAGCAAGGCGCGCAAGGAGGAGGCCGATGCTGCGTATTAAGCTCGTCAAGAGCATCATCGGCGAACACCGGAAGAACCGGCTCACGGTGGTCGCATTGGGGCTGCGCAAGACCCAGCAGGTCGTCGAGCATCGCGACACCCCCAGCATCCGGGGCATGATCCACAAGGTCAAGCACTTGCTGCAGGTGGAAGAGGTCGCGGACTCCTCCGAGGCGGCAAAGCCCGAGAAGAAGGCGCCAGAGAAGAAGGCGAAGGCGGCTCCCGCTGAGGAGAAGCAGCCGGCAAAGGCGCCAAAGGCGAAGAAGGAGAAGCCGGCGGAAGAAGCCCCCGCTGAGGCCGAGCCGGTAGCGGCAGGCGAAAAGGAGTAGAGGACTAGTGAAACTGCACGAATTGAAACCAGCCGATGGGAGCACGAAGCGTCGAAGACGTGTCGGCCGCGGCATTGGCAGCGGAATGGGCAAGACAGCCACCCGCGGAACCAAGGGCCAGAAGGCGCGTCGCCAGATTCACCCGAACTTCGAGGGTGGTCAGACGCCCATCCAGCGACGACTCCCGGTCAAGAAGGGCTTTCGGAACATCAACCACAAGGAGTTCGCGATCGTCAACCTCGATGACCTCGAGAAGCTGTTCGATGCCGGCGCCGAAGTGACACCCGAAGCGCTTCAGAAGACTGGCATCATCCCGTCCAACCTCAAGGACGGAGTGAAGGTGCTGGGCTTCGGCGAGCTAACCAAGAAGCTGAAGGTCACTGCGCATAAGTTCAGCAAGAGCGCGAGCGAGGCGATCACCAAAGCCGGAGGAGAGGCGATCACCCTGTGAGCGCGGCGTTAGGCGGTGGTCTCGGAGGCGACAAGGGGCTGCGCATGCCCCTGCTCGAAACGTTGCGTCTTGCCTGGGCAGATCCTGAGCTCAAGGCGAAGATCCTGTTCGTGCTGGCTATGTTCGGCGTGTTCGCCCTCGGCGTCAACGTACCGGTGCCTATTCCGGGCGTCTCGCCCGAGCGGCTGGCGGATGCGATGAAGAACATTCCGTTCTTCCAACTGGCCGACCTCTTCGGTGGGGGCGCGCTGCGCAAGGTGTCCATCTTTGCGCTCGGCCTGAACCCCTACATCACCGCCTCCATCATCATGCAGATCCTGACCACCGCCATGCCGCAGTGGAAGAAGGAGATGCAGGAGGGTGGCGAGTACGCGCGACGCCAACAGAACCGCCGCACGCGCTTCCTCACGATCTTTCTTTGCATCGCCCAGGCCATGGGCCTGATCCAGATTCTGCGGCAGTACGACGCGATCCCGGGCACCGCCACCTGGTGGGTCACCGCCACGATCGTCATCTTCTGGACCGCCGGCGCGATGTTCATGCTGTGGCTGGGCGAGCAGATCAGCGAAAAGGGCATTGGCAACGGCGTCTCGCTCATGATCTTCGCCGGCATCATCCTCTCGATGCCCTACCAGGTCGGTACGTTGGTGCAGCTCGTGAGCGACGATCCGGGCCGCATCGTGGGCGCCACTCTGCTGATCCTCATCTTCCTGGCGACCACCTGGCTCATCGTGCTCTTCACGACGGCCCAACGCCGGATTCCCATTCAGCACATGCGGCGTCAGATCGGCACCCGCATGATGGGCGGCCAGACAAGCTACCTGCCGCTTTCCGTGAACATGGCCGGGGTTATCCCGATCATCTTCGCGGTGTCGCTCGTGATGATGCCGGGTCAGTTCGCCGCCATGTTCCCCATCGGCTCCACCATGAACACGGTGCTGAACACCATTGGTGAGTACCTGAACCCGATGTCGAGCTTTCCTCAGAACATCGTGGCCTACGTGCTGTACACGTTGCTCATCTTCTTCTTCACCTACTTCTACACGGCGATCCAATACAACGTGGAGGACATGAGCAACAACCTCAAGAGGCACGGCTCGTTCATCCCCGGAGTGCGCCCTGGAAAGCAGACGAAGGACTTCTTAGATGGGGTGATTTCGCGGATCACGGTCGTCGGCGCCTTCTTCCTCGCGTTTGTGGCGCTCGTGCAGTACCTGGCCTGGGGCATCACCGACATCCAAGGCGTGAGTATCGTCGGTGGCACCTCTCTGCTGATCATGGTCAGCGTGGCGCTGGAAACGATGCGCCAGATCGAGGCGAACCTGCTGATGAAGAAGTATGGAGCGTAGCGCGTAGAAGTGGGCCATGAGCAGCGCCTTGGACACATCGGGCAGATAAACTGCTCCCCGCTCACTGCCCACTTTTAACTGCTCACTCTCATGCGACTCATCCTCATCGGCCCACCAGGAGTTGGCAAAGGCACCCAGGCCGCGTTGCTCGAGCAAAAGCTCGGCCTCAAGCCGCTTTCGTCGGGAGTGATCTTCCGCGCCGAGATCGAAGCGGAAACGGATCTGGGTCGCCTCGCCAAGCGCTACATCGACCACGGCGAACTGGTGCCGAATGGCGTGACTATCGAAATGATGGCCAAGCGGATCGGCAGCGACGACGTGCGCCGCCGCGGCTTTGTCTTGGACGGCTTTCCCCGGACCGTTCGCCAAGCGGAAGCGCTGGACGAAATCCTCGAGGACATGGGCATGAAGCTCGACAAGGTCGTATCGCTTCAAGTGCCGGACGAGGTGGTGGTCAGTCGACTGTCCGGGCGCATCGGCTGCACGAAGTGCGGCGAGATCTATCACAGTCAGAACAAGCCACCCAAACGCGAAGGTCTCTGCGACAAGTGCAACGGCCCCCTCTTCACCCGCAGCGACGACCAGCCTGACACCATCCAGGAGCGTCTGAACGTTTTCCGAGAGAACACCCAGCCGGTGATCGAGTACTACCGGGGCCAGGGTTGCCTGGTCGAGCTAGACGCCCGCCGAGATCCCGAGGAGGTCTACGAGGCCATCGTGGACGGCGTCCGGGCATGATCCACCTCAAGAGCCGCTCCGAAATCGACAAGATGCGCGAGGCGGGCCGCATCGTCGCCCGAACCCTTCGACTTACCTCCGAACAGATCGTTCCCGGCAAGACTACGACCCAGGAGCTTAACGACTTTGCGGAGGCTGAGATCCGCAAGGCCGGCGGAATCCCCAGCTTCCTCGGTTACCGCAACTATCCGGCCGCCACCTGCATCTCCCCCAACGAGGTCGTGATCCACGGCATCCCGGACGGGAGAGTGCTCCAGGAGGGCGACATCGTCGATCTCGACTTCGGCGTCATCCTGGACGGGTGGCATGCCGACGGCGCCTGGACCTTTCCGGTCGGGGAGATCAGCGCGCAAGCTCAGCGCCTCCTCAACGTCACCCGCGAGAGCCTGTTCCAGGGCATTGCCAAGGCGCGGGCCGGCAATCGAATCGGCGATATCGCCGCCGCGGTCCAGCGCTATGTGGAGAACAACGGCTATTCGGTGGTGCGTGACCTGGTCGGCCATGGAATCGGCCGGACCGTGCACGAAGAGCCAAGCGTCCCCAACTTCGGCAAGCCCGGCAAGGGCGAGCTGCTGCGGGAGGGAATGACCTTCTGCATCGAGCCCATGGTGAACGCCGGGAAGAAGGATGTGCGAACGCTCGACGACAAGTGGACTGTCGTCACCAAGGACGGCAGCCTCAGCGCCCACTTCGAGCACACGGTGGCCGTGACCAAGGACGGCCCTGAGATCCTGACGCTCGAGTAGTAGCCCGCGGACCGTGGGCGTCTTCGGCCCGGCGGTACGATGCATGCATGCTGGACAAGCCGCTCGCTCGACCCGGGGCCACCTTGCGATCCCTGTTCGAAGACGATACGGTGGCGATGCCGGGGGTCTACAGCGCGATCACGGCGCGGGTGGCCCGGCGATGCGGCGCCAAAGCCCTCTACTTGAGCGGGGCCGGGGTCACCAACTCCCTGCTTGCCGTACCCGACGTCGCACTCGTGACCCTGAATGAGATGGCGCAGCAGGCATCCTATGTCTGTGCAGCTGCCCCCGTCCCCGTCATTTCCGACGCAGACACTGGTTTTGGTGAAGCCTGGAACGTCGCCCGAACGGTGCGAGAGATGGAGCGGGCGGGTCTCGCCGGCATACACCTGGAGGACCAAGTGAGCCCGAAGCGATGTGGGCACTTGGAGGGCAAGTCGGTGATCGAGCCGGCAGCCATGGCGGCCAAGATTCGAGCTGCCGTGGATTCGAAAGTGGATGACAGCTTCCTGATCGTCGCCCGGACGGATGCCCGTGGCGTGGAGGGGCTCGACAGGGCTCTGGACCGAGCGCGTCTCTACGTAGATTCCGGCGCCGACATGGTCTTTCCCGAAGGACTGGAATCGGAAGCCGAGTTCGAGGCGTTTCGGGCTGCCGTGCCGTCGCCGCTGCTAGCGAACATGACCGAGTTCGGCAAGACGCCCCTCATTCCGGTGACCAGATTTCGCGACATGGGCTACCAGATGGTCATCTTCCCGATGACGGCTTTCCGGGTGATGCTCAAGGCGGTCGAGGAGTGTTACGCGGAGCTGCTGTCTTCCGGAACACAGGCCGATCTGATGGACCGGATGCGCACCCGCAAGGAGCTTTACGACGTGCTCGGATATGCGCACTACGAGGCCCTCGATCGGCAGTGGTCAGGCAGCTAGACCGTTGGCCGTGGAACCCTCGATGGCCCAAAGTTGTTCGAGGATATGGAAATCGCGCTTGGAAGCCGGCCGCTTGCAGGGCCAAACGCAAGACCTTCACCGGTAGTGCCGGCGAAGGTTTCGTCATAAGTCTAAAGGGATCAGGATGAATACACTGAAAGTTGGGTTTCTGCTGGTTGCGCTCACCGCGCTCTTTATCTTCATCGGCAACCTGATCGGTGGCCAGACGGGAGTGGTGATCGCGTTCGCGCTCGCCTTGATCATGAACTTCGGCAGCTACTGGTACAGCGACAAGCTGGTGCTGAGCATGACGCGGGCGCGACCGGTCTCGCCGGCCGAGGCCCCCGAGCTGCACCAGATGGTCGATCGTCTGGCCGCCAAGGCCGACATCCCCAAGCCGAAGGTGTATGTGGTCGACGATCCATCCCCCAACGCCTTCGCCACCGGTCGAAACCCCGCCCACGGCGCGGTCGCCGTCAATACCGGTCTGCTCAACATTCTGGATCGTCCCGAGGTGGAAGGCGTGGTCGCCCACGAGATCGCCCACATCAAGCATCGCGACACCCTCACCATGACCGTCGTTGCCACCATCGCGGGAGCGATCATGATGCTTGCCCAGTTCGCCCAATTCGCCGCCATCTTCGGCGGCGGACACAGTGACGAAGAGGGTCGCGGTGGCAACCCGCTGGTTCTGCTGCTCGTGGCACTGGTGGCGCCCATTGCCGCGATGATCGTCCAGATGGCGATCTCGAGGGCGCGCGAGTACGAAGCTGACCGGCTGGGCGCGGAGCTTGCGGGTACACCCCGGGGCCTCGCCAACGCCCTCCTGAAGCTGGACAAGGGAGCGGCAATGATCCCCACCCACAGCCAGCAGCCGCAGACCGCGCACTTGTGCATCGTGAACCCGCTCCGCGGCGCCGCGTTCAGCAGTCTGTTCTCGACCCATCCGCCGGTGGAAGAGCGGGTGCGGCGGCTCATGGCGTTGGAGCGCCTCGCGGCTTAAATCCCCTCCCCGTGAGAGTGGGGCGGCGGGGTGAGGGGCAACGAG
>DATLGQ010000017.1:0-5451 GCA_035540435.1 Fimbriimonadaceae bacterium | reverse complement strand
GGTGGTGAGGTAGATCGTCAGCTTCTCGGTCTCGGGCTTGTAGTCGGCGATGCAACCACAGCACTCGATCGGGCAGGGGTTGGAGCGGGGGTAGAACAGGTCGAGCTTGGAGATCTTGTCCGCCTGGGCGAACGCACGCTCGGTGCCTTCTTTGTCGCCGACGTTCCAGGTGTAGCAGATGTTGTCCTTCTGGCCTTCCTTGTCGTCACGGATGAGCGGGGCGCCCGGGGCGACCGCCTGCATCGGGTTGACGATTGCGGGAAGCGGGTCGTAATCGACGTCGATCAGCTCGCAGGCGTCCTTGGCGATGTAAGGGTCGTCTGCAACGACGAAGGCTACTTCCTGGCCCTGGAAACGGACCTTGTCCGTGGCCAGAACTGCCTGCGTGTCGTAGGACAGCGTAGGCATCCATGCCAGGTTGTGCTGGGCTGCGAACTCACCGGTGATGACCAGGTGAACGCCGGGAACCATCCATGCCCGTGAGTAATCAATCGAGTTGATCCGGGCGTGTGCCAGCGGGCTGCGGAGCAGCTCGCCGTGAAGCATACCGGTCAGCTTGAAGTCGTCGACGAAGTTCCCCTTACCTACCAGGAGACGTCCGTCTTCGACTCGACGTCGACTGGCGCCTAGGCCACCAATCTCAATCTCGTCTACTGCCATAGGGTGTCCTACCTTTCCGGCCCACTGGGCCGCAACGAATTGAACTGTCCCTCGAGATCCATAGCGCGCGACCGCTGAGTAGAAGCAATGCGGAATTGGCTACAGACGCCCGAAGGCCATCTGAGAGATGTGGCTCCCCATGCTGCAGAGCTGCCGGAGTGGCTTGCGGATTGGCTCTACGTTGCCCGCATAGCGGTGGTACTGGCTCCGGACACGCCACCTGCGAGGAAAGGTCTCTGTCCCGCCAGAGGATCCCTTGCGAGGTTCGGCGCTTCTGTGGTGCTAGAAACCAAAAAGTCTAAATGTATTTCGCTTCACTTCGGGAACCGAGAAGCGACGCATCCTGAGGCCCACCCATCCTTCCGCCGGTCGGCCTTTCCGATACTTGCCCGGAGCGAAAACCTCTCGCCCGAACCAAGACGAGCCTATCAGATTCCCGATGCTAAAAGGGCAAGCAACCGGACTCCGAAGGCTCGGGCGACTCAGGAATCCTGAAGCTCTTCCGACGGCTCGTCGGCTTCTACCTCTTCGCCCCAGCGACCGACCTCTTCTGCTACTGAAATTCGGTGGCAGAGCTGGTCCATCGTGAACGTGACGTCCTCGTCCAGGTTCTCCAGGAACTCCACCGCGTGACTCGGTCTGCCGGCCAGGCGAAGGTCCTCGGCCCAGTCTTTGGCGCTGATGGGTCCGGTCATCTTGTCGAGCATCCCGGCCAGGTCACGGTCGGTTCGGGTGGCCCTCACGGCCTCCCGGGTGGCGGTGTACCGCTTGGGCATGCCGATCTTGTCGATGATCTTCACCGTGGCGGGGTCGGCGTTAAGCCAATCCCCCAGGGCCTGACGGATCAGGTCCCGAGCCTTGGGCAGAGAGTCCGCAGTGGATTTGATCTCAGGCTGCTCGACGATCTCGGCCGTCCAAACCTGACCTTCTCGTTCGAATGTTGCGGTATAGGAATCGCTCACTTGGACACTCCCCTCGTTGGCCTGCTGCGTGTCGCTACTCAAGGTTGTATGCAACAAATCCGGTTCGGACTAGTTTAGAGCTTTGGCAATTGTACAGGCCCGCCCCAAAGCCCTGCGGTCCGACCTAAACGCGGTTTCGGGCATAGACTTCAAGTGCGCAACACGTCACATTTCAAGTAAACATGGAGGAGTTCTCATGTCCGAGCCGGAAGATTCCCAGGAAGTAGCGTCGGGAGAAGAAGCCGAAGAGTCGGTTTCGGAGCAGCTGGGATTCAGCGGTCCCGAAGAAGAGCTCGCCGCCATCAATGCCCGAATGGCGCAGATCAAAGAAGAGGTCACCGCGGATCTGCTGGCCACCTGGCCCTCGCCGTGGAAGAACGAGTCGATGGTCAACGCAAAGGTGTCGGGCCGGCTTGGGTCGCACAAGTTCTTTCAGGTCCTGCTGGCCCGCCGCCGGGAGCTGGACGAAATGCTGGGTACCGAGTCCGGGCCCAAACCCCCGGACGAGGCCGAGGACCCGATGGGCTCCTACGCCATCAAGATTGCCAAGGACCGCAACGCCGCGGAGAAGTCGAACTCCTAGAGCTACGGCCGAGTTCCAGCCTGCCGGCCATCCGGCAACCTACATTTCGGGAGTGAGGTCGTCCTCTTCGCTGAGAGTCTCAACTTCGGCGATCGGCCATGCCGGCAGGCCCGCCTGCTGGACGGCCACCCTGAAATGCTCCTTGGCCACCACCTCGGCCTCCCCCGGGTTCTCGGCATCCACGACGATCATGGCGCCGTACGACTCCTGACCGATGCCGGTGGCAATGCCGTTATGCATCGCGACCGCGTCGGCAAGCTCGAGTATTTCGTCGTGCGACATGACCTTGTCGCCCTCACACCGCATACCTACGCTGTATCTCATTTGTCTCTCCTCTAGTTGAGAGTGGGGAGGACCTCAGCCAGCTCCTTCAGGCTGTCCAGGTCATGTCCGCTCAAGAGCACGTCGACAAACGGCATTGCGCACGACATGCCCACGGACCTGGGCTCGTAGTTGGGGTCGTCGCCCTTCAGCGGGTTCATCCAGATGATTGCGTGGCACAGGCGGGCCAGCCTGGTCATTGCCTGATCGAGCACTGCAGGATCGCCCCGCTCGAGGCCGTCCGAGGCGATGATCAAGATGGAGCCTCTGCACATGCCTCGCCGTCCCCAGTTTTTGTAGAAGTGGGCCAGGGACTCGCCGATCTTGGTTCCGCCCTCCCAGTCGAACACCGCCTTGGTGGCCTCGGTGAGCGCTTCGTCGGGATTGCGCTTCTGCAGCGTGTCGGTGATTCGGGTGAGCCGGGTCCCGAAACAGAAGACCTCAACCTTGCCGGGAACCCGGGTTGCCGAGTAGGCGAACTGAAGCAGCGCTCTGGAGTAGGTACTCATAGACCCCGAGATGTCCAGGATCAGAATGAGGCGGCGCTGGCGGTACTTGCGCTTTCTCCAGGACAGCTCGGTGATCTCCCCGCCGTGGCGCATGGCCTTGCGCACGGTGTCCCGCAGGTACGGCCGCTTGCCTTTGTGAGCCTTCTCCGACCGCCGGGTCAGCCGCTTGGGCGGGATCAGCCGAAAACGAGCCATCAAGGCCCGGAGAGCGGCCAGCTCCTCCGGTGTGCACTCTCCGAATGCCTTCTTGCGAAGAACCTCCAGCGTCGATGCCATGATGCCGGAGGGCGGCTCGCCTTCGCGCTCCTGCCCTTCCTTTTCCTCCTCCATCAGCATCTCCATGAGCGCCTCGGTTTCGGCGGAGGCCTGCTTCTTCATCTCCACGACCTTCTTGCCCTCGCCGCCCGGGTCCAGGAAATAGGCCTTAAACACCCGGTTGTACATCGGGATGTCGGCGGGACGGTGAATAAGGCAGGAGCGGCCGCCGTAGTAGAGGTCGGCCAGCTCGGTTGGATCCAGTTTCTCGACGCATTCGCAGTACGTCAGGATGTGTCCGGACCCCACAACCAGGCCCTCCTTGCGGAGGGCGCGGCCGAATCCGACCAGTGCGTATTCCAGTCCACTACCGGCAGCAGGCATCTACCACTCCTAACTCAACGTAATTCGACGAGCCGCTTATCGAGCTGCCTCTGATTACTTGATGACCTCGGACATGCTTTCCCGGACCAGGTCCAGGTCGTCACGGTCCTTGACCACCGAGCCGAGCGTCTCGTCGGCCGTCTTGGCGTCCAGGTTGCTGGCGCCCAAAAAGTCCAGAGCGCGTGCCCAGTCGATGGTCTCCGCAACGCCCGGCTTCTTGGCCATGTCCAGCCGGCGCATGCGCTGAACTGCGGATGCCACCTTGCGGACCAGGCCGTCGGCAACTTCGGGGGCCCGGGCTTTCACGATCTGAACCTCACGGTCCAGCACCGGGTAGTCGATCCAGTGGTAGAGGCACCGGCGCTTTAGTGCGTCGTGCAGGTCACGAGTCCGGTTGGAGGTAACGATCACCAGCGGGCGGGTCTCCGCTGCGATGGTCCCCAGCTCGGGGATGGTCACCTGGAAATCCGACAGAACCTCAAGCAGGAACGCCTCGAACTCGTCATCGGAACGGTCCACTTCGTCGATCAGCAAGATGCATCGGTTGCCCGCCTTGACCGCCTTCAGCAGCGGGCGCTCGATCAGGAAACGTTCGCCGAACAGGTCGTCCAGCGCTTCGGTTCCCTTGGCCTGCTCCGAGCTCAGCGTGCGAACGTACAGCAGCTGGGCGGTGTAGTCCCACTCGTACAGGGCCTGGTTGGCGTCGATGCCCTCGTAGCACTGAAGGCGGATCAGCTCAACATTGAAAGCCGCCGCGAGCGCCTTTGAAATCTCGGTCTTACCAACGCCCGGCTCACCTTCGAGCAGCAGCGGCCGTCCCAGGGAGAGGGCCAGATACACGGAGGTCGAAAGACCACGGTCCGCGATATAGGCCTGGCTCGCAAGGGTCTGCGTGACATCCTCTACTGAATTCAGTGCACCCACCCAGTACCCTCCTTATTAGTTCGCAGGCCATTCAGCCAGCAAAAATTTCTTGTGGCCATCTTCCCGATCAGGGACCACAATTTCTCCGAATACCCCCTCCGACAAGGCGGCTCCGCTTGGGGGTCGGCCCCAAAGATAATCTAAGGCTATTCCAATTCTATGTCGCCGGGCACTTGGAGGTCTTCCCTGGAATGCCGTTTCTGATACTTCCTTTTATTACGCGAAGCCCGGACGAGGCCTTGAACCGTGGATTTCCTCCTCGCGACGTGGAACTCGGGACCGCGAAAGTGGTAGAACACCATCGGCGCATAAGACTGCAACCAGTATGCCCGTACCTATAGGGGCAGCGGGAAACTAGTAAGGGAGACAGGTAGATGGTTCTTTGGGTAATTGCACTGTTGGTTCTCATCGCCATTCCGGCGGAGATCTTCCTCCTCAACCGGATCCTCACCCCGATCACTGAGATCAAGGGACACATCGACCAGATTCTCGTTGACGGCGTCATCCTGACGGGTCACCTGGACGGCGTGACCGAGATGCTCGCCGAGACCAAGGACATTGTCAGCCAGGTCGCTACCGGCGCACTGCGCTACGGCGGCGGCGTGGACAAGGTCCTGCGAGCGGTCGGCAAGTAACAAGCTGTAACTTCGGTTGGACTTCAAAGAAAGTAATTAAGGGAGGAAGTATGACGCTGGGAGGAATCATCGCCCTTTTGCTGATACTGGCATTCGTATTCATTCTGGTCTCGTATCTGCTTAGGGTCATCACCATTCTGGTGCACGTCAGCTTCACGCTGGGCACGATCATTGCCGGCGTACGAGCCATCGCCAGCCAGATCGAGACGGTTCCCGAA
>DATLGQ010000016.1:0-4302 GCA_035540435.1 Fimbriimonadaceae bacterium | reverse complement strand
TGTTGCGGTGGCAGTGGCCCCTGCGAAAGAGTTCATCGGCTGCGTGCTGGAGCTTGGCTGCGTGCGACTCCTCCACTACATGGGTTCCTCCGGGCATATCGCCGATCTACTCAGCCGGTGCTTTGCCGCAGGCATCGGTCTGGTGGCCGACGGTGAAGGCAACGTCCTTGCTTACGTGGGCGAGGAGGCCGAGGTCGCCCCAACAGCTCAAGTGCTGGTTCGGGCCTCCACGCGCTACTCCGGACAGACGTGTACCTCGATCAACGGGGTCGTCGCGCACCCTGCCGTTTACGAGGGCCTGCGCGATCTGGTCCAGAGCGAGCTGGCGTCACTGCGATGCGGAGACCCTCGCGCGGAGGACGTGAAGGTAGGTCCCCTGTTCGAAGTGGCGCAGGTGCGCTCGTGTTTGGAGAGGATGGAGCACTCGGAAGGCCACATCCTGGTTGGCGGACGCGCCGAAGGCACCCTTCTGCTTCCGAGCTTGGTCGATCGGCCGAACCCCGCATGTGATCTTGTCCGGGAGGGTCTATTCGGACCTGCGCTCTGGATCATGCCAGGCGACGCCGGCGTCTTCCGCGAGATCTGGCAGCTCAATCGATACCCCTTGGCCGCGGCAGTGTTTGGGCGCTCGGACTGGGCGCCGACCCTGCCGAATCTCGCTCGCCTGACTGTCGATGGCGACCCTAGCTTTGAATACGGCCATGCCCCATGGGGAGGCTATCCATCTGCGGGAGTCAATCCGGTAGGCCCGTGGATCGACAAATACCTTCGTGCCGTGCAGGTGGACCGGCCAGCCCGTGAAGCTCTGTAGCCTAGGGGCCTGCGTCCGGGGCCGGGGGCAGAGCTTCGCCGTACACGATCACGTAGCCGGAATCGATGGCGACGCCGGTCAAGATCACTCGTAGCGGCAGGTCCGAAACGTCCAACACCGGATTGACCTTCTCGAGCTGGCCTTCGACGAGGCCCTTGGCGTTGATGCCGCCGAACACCTCGACCTGCTGAAGCTCCACCCAGATCTGGCGTCCGTCGACGATCTTCAAGGTGCACACGGCGGTAGCGCGGATCTCGATGAGCATCCGGGCGCTGGCCGACGCCGTGACCTTGCCGTCCGAAAGCTGAACCTGAAAATCTTTCAGGCCCCCTGGAGACTGGGCGTTGAGAAAGGCCGCAAGTCCTTGCTCCGAGATCCTGGCTTCGAGAGTGGCAGGCTTCTCGAGGGTCACTGCGAAGGGTTTCGTAGTGATGGCGGTCTCGGCACTGGCTCGAAGTCGCACCTCATCCACCACGAGTCCCATCGGGGTGGCCAGCTTGCGGACAGTGGCATCCCAGGACCCGATGCCGACATCTTGGCTCTCCATGGGTGCGATGGTACCGGACCTGCCTCCCGGCGCCTGACCTGGGGACGTTGGCAAAGCTCGATCTGAGCGAGCGATAACCCGGAAGGTCCCGTGCAGCCCACTCGAGCGAGTGGTAGCCTTCATCTCCATGGCTGACGAGAAGAAGCAAGAGGAGAAGCGGGACGTGAAGGACGAGAAGGAAGAGCGGTATCCGCTGGATACGGACAAGGAGCCGGTTGTCACCGAACACCGTCTGCGCACGGGCAAGGAATCGCTCGACTACACGGCCACCGCCGGCATGCTGCCGATCAACAGCGCTATCGGCGAGACCGATGCCGGGATCTTCTTCGTCGCCTACAACAAGAAGACGGACCAACCGCGACCGCTCACGTTTTCCTTCAACGGCGGACCAGGCAGCTCTTCGGTCTGGTTGCACCTCGGGGCGGTCGGCCCCAAGAGAGTTGAGATGCTGGAGGATGGCTCGATGCCGCCTCCGCCGTATCGGCTGGTCGACAACCCCGACAGCTGGCTCAGCCACACGGACCTCGTCTTCATCGATCCGGTGGGCACGGGCTATAGCCGGCCCGCCAAGAAGGACGACGGCAAGAACTACTGGGGCCTGAAGCAGGACATCGAGAGCGTTGCCGAGTTCATCCGCATGTATCTCACCCGCTACGATCGCTGGAGCTCACCGCTCTTCCTGGTGGGCGAAAGCTATGGCACGACGCGCGCTGCTGGCCTTTCCGGCCATCTGTTCGACCGGGGCATCGCCTTCAACGGGATCATCCTGGTGTCCTCGATCCTGAACTTCCAGACGGCGCGCTTTACCAAGGGCAACGACTTGCCCTACATCCTTTTCCTGCCAACCTACACCGCCACCGCGTGGTTCCACGGCAGACTCCCTCACTTCAGCACCCTCCGGGCTGCTCTCAACGAGGCGGAGGCGTTCGCAGCGGCGGATTACACGCTGGCGTTGGCCAAAGGCGACCGGCTGGAGGCCGCTGAGAGGCAAAGGACCATCAAGAAGCTGGCGCGGTTCACCGGCCTCACTCCCCAGTTCATCGAGCACACGGACTTGCGGATCAACATCCATCAGTTCTGCAAGGAGCTACTTCGGGACCAGAAACGCACGGTCGGGCGCCTGGACTCGCGGTTCAAAGGGATCGATCCAAAAGCCGTGGGAGACACGCCGGAGCACGATCCCAGCATGACGGCTATCCTGCCTCCTTACACGGCGATGCTCAACGACTATGTCAGGCGAGTGCTCGGCTACAAGACGGACCAGCCCTACCACATCTTCGCGCCGGGCGAGCTTTACAAGACCTGGGATTGGGGCTCTGCCGGCGAAGGCCACCCCGACACCAGCGAGTCCTTGAGACAGGCGTTCTCGAAGAACCCATACATGAAGGTCTTCGTGGCCTCCGGATACTACGACCTCGCAACGCCGTACTATGCGACCTACTACACCTTGAGCCACATGGGCCTGGACCCGTCCCTGGGAGACAACGTGAAGACCGGCGAGTACGAGGCGGGGCACATGATGTACATCCACACCGAGATGCTGGCCAAGCTCAAGCGCGACGTCTCGGAGTTCGTGGCTTCCTGTCTGGCAAACTAGCCGAAGCGGCCGCTAATGTAGTCTTCCGTTTGCTTCTTCTGCGGGAAGAGGAAGATGTTCTGGGTCGCGCCGAACTCGATCAGTTCGCCCAGCATGAAGAACCCGGTGTAGTCGCTCGCCCGCTGAGCCTGCTGCATGTTGTGGGTCACGATGATGATCGTGAACTGTTCCTTCAACTCGAAGATCAGGTCTTCGATGCGCGAGGTCGCAATCGGGTCGAGCGCGGAGCATGGCTCGTCCATGAGGATGATCTTGGGGTCGACCGCCATCGTCCGCGCGATGCACAGGCGCTGCTGTTGACCGCCCGAGAGTGAGAGACCGCTCTGCTTGAGCTTGTCCTTGACTTCATCCCACAGCGCCGCCTTCCGCAGCGATCGCTCCACGATCTCATCCAGGTCAGGTCGCTTCTTGATCCCGTGGATGCGGGGTCCATACGCGATGTTGTCGTAGATCGACATCGGAAACGGGTTGGGCTTCTGGAAGACCATCCCCACCTCCTTGCGAAGCTCCACCGGATCGACCCGAGGGCCGTAAATGTCCTCTCCGTCCAGTGCGATCCTGCCCTCCACTCTCGTGCCGTCGATGAGGTCGTTCATCCGGTTGAGGCACCGAAGGAAGGTGGACTTCCCGCACCCGGACGGCCCGATCAGGGCGGTGACCCGGTTCTCGGCGATCTGGAGGTTGATCCCCTTCAGGGCTTGGAACGAGCCGTAGAAGAAGTTGACGTCCTCCGCAGTGATCTTGGCCTTCGGCTGCGTCTCCGGCATCGCTTGAACCATGGTGAGAGCCATCCTATCTGATTCTAAGTTTGGCTTGTTAAGAAGAGGTTAAGGCTCGCTGCCTGAGCGCGTGGTCGACTAGAACCAGCGCAACCATCGCCTCGACCATCGGGACCGCCCGCGGCAGCACACACGGGTCGTGCCTGCCCCGGCCCTTCAGAGTCGTGTTCTCGTGCCGCACGGTGACGGTGTGCTGCTCGTGCATGATCGTCGCGGTGGGCTTGAAAGCCGCTCGCAACGTGATCGGCTGGCCGTTGCTGATCCCGCCCTGAATCCCTCCCGAGTGGTTGGTGTCGGTGTAGACCGTCGCTTGATCATCCGCCCAAAACTCGTCGTTGTGTTCGAGCCCGGTGATGTCCGTTCCTCGAAAGCCGCTTCCGCTCTCGAAGCCCTTGCAAGCCGGGAGCGACATCACCGCTTTGGCGAGATCCGCCTCCAGCTTGTCGAAGACGGGTTCACCCCAGCCCGCCGGCACGCCCCGCGCCACACACCCGATCACGCCGCCCACGGAGTTCCCGTCCTTCCGGATCTCCTCGATGTGTCGCATCATGCGCTCGGCAGCGGAAGG
>DATLGQ010000015.1:0-3244 GCA_035540435.1 Fimbriimonadaceae bacterium | reverse complement strand
GTCACACGTCGAGGCCTGGAAAGTCATCGTGGCGGGGCCTGACGAGTTCGTTCTCGTTCTCGAGGACGATGCCTGGTTCAAACCTGGCGCCAAAGCCGCCATAGATCATGGCTGGCGCGCCGCACTCGACCGGTCGGCAGGCAAAGGTGGCCCACGGCTCCTCTACCTGTCGTACTCAGATGCGGGCGGAACGGCACTTCGTACCGACACATGCAAGCACCTGTTTCGACCCGTTCGCGGTCTGTGGCATCTCTCAGGGTACGTACTCTCTCGCCAAGGGGCAGCGTCGCTTCTTCGGTCGATGCCCGTGGTCGGCCCTGTAGATCTGTGGATGAACTACCGGTTCGGGGAAGTCGAGGCGCTAGCTCTAACCTCCCCCGCGATCGGCCAAAGGCACGATGCGATGTCCGACAACGCCTACTCAGTTATGCCCTATCTGGCACGCGCTGGGATCGTCGATGGAAGGCATGGCGCCAAGCCTCCCGTGGCTGCGGCCTCAGGCCCATTGCTGGCGTGGACCGCGGGCGCGGAACGAGAGAGCCTCGCGATGGGGCTTTCGATGTTGGGACTACGGGTCCGTGCTTTCGATGGCAACGAGGAGCCGCTGGATGGGCGGGAGCTGTCGGATGCTTTGGGAACTTTCGACGCGCTCGTGGACCCTCCGCTGGTGCCGGCCGCACTTGCCGACGCAATAGCCAGCGAACGGGCACTGATCCTTCTTGAAACGAGCGCCCGTGTGCCCGAAGGATTGAAGTTGGACCAACTCCCGCCCTCACATTACGCCATTCTGGGGTCCGGTGATAACAACGACGCATGGTGGGAGGCTATTTGCCGGCTTCTTTCGATCGGCAAACCTGCTGAGCCGTTTCCCGCTGGTGCACGCCGCGAGATCCGTATGTTTCGGGATGGCCGGTTGCCCTCGCTCCGCTATCGTTCGGGGCGCGAGGTCCCGGCCAGTTGGCCGATGGACGACTCGCCTTGGGTGCTTCCGCCGGCGTGTCGCTGGCGGCCCACGCAATGGCAGGACTCCACGGCAAAAAGGGGTCGGCGTGTCATTGCCGAAGCATCCCTGACACACCCTTCCACCTCGTTTCCTGGCATCACCGAAACGTTTCCTGGCAACATGGCTGCATTCGCGCCGGAGAACATTGAGTTCGGCGATGAAGGGCTCCGGGTCACTGTCAACGCCGCCGAAAGGGGACTGCGCCCCTTTCGGTCAGGGGCACTCGCGTCCTTTCACTCGTTCACCTACGGGCGTTTCCAAGTCGAGATTCGGCCTGCGGCTGGTCCAGGACTCATAACGGGCTTCTTCCTGCATCGCGGCGCACCACGGCAGGAGATCGACATTGAGTTCGCAGGCTCCAATCCGCGAAGAATGCTCATCAATGTCTACTTCAATCCAGGGGATGAGGGCGCTGCCATGGCGTACGGCTACCGCGGCTCACCTTGCTGGGTTGACCTCGGCTTCGACGCCACGGAAGGTTTCCACGAATACGTCATCGACTGGCGAGATGATCGATTGGCTTGGATCGTCGATGGCGAAGTCGTCCACGAGCGGGCGAGTTGGGATCCGACGCCGATCCCTCACCTCAGCATGCGGCTCCATGCCAACTTGTGGGTTCCACGCTCGCACGAACTCGCGGGGCGCATCAATGAGCGCACTCTACCCGCGTCAGCGAGGTTCAGGAAACTGGTGGTGGCTGACTGAGCGTGCCCGCGAGCGACGGCCCATCGCGCGGACAACTCGGGTCCCGGCCTTTGCGGTCCCCCTGTCGCCAACCTCGTCCTTCTGCGTCGACCAGAGCCGGCACGACCTCGCCGCCGACAATCGAATCGCCCAGGGCAACGAGGTGATCAAGGCCGACGTGCGCGAGACCCGGTGGCTGCGTACGTAGCGCAGGTAGCGGATGGGATGGCCTCGACAACCGCCGGACCTCGGGCCAGAAGCAGCCGTTTTGGGTCGAGGATGCGACCCAATTGGGCGTGGGGCTGGGGCACCACCGTGTCGACGCACAGCGCCTAAGTCGACCGGGGCATCTCCAGGAGCCAAGGCTAGAGGTCGGTTGTGGCCGTACGTCAGCCGACAAGTAGGAGGGACCCGTCGGATCGGCGACCAGGTCCCCTTCAAGCGGGTCGCGCGGGCGTACCGCTAGACGGGCGGCCCCGCCGTGTGATCAGCGTCTGAGGGCGGCCGCCGAAATCGCCACATCCCATCGAGTGCGAACCGGGCAATAACTCCGGTGAGACTCGGTGACACATTCGGCATCCGCATCTCTTGAGCCCAGGCGTCAGCGTCGAAGACCGCGTCCATCTCGTTGTCAGTGATTACATGGATCGGCCTGCCGCGCATGACAGTAAGCTCTTGTTCGTCGAGGGCGCTAAGCACAATGTGCATCCGACTCCCAAGATACTTCTGATCCTCGAGAAGATGCGATCGGCCGATCATGTGGTGCGATCGCGTGATGTACTCCTGCCACGCTGTGATTGCCTCGGGACGTCCGACCAGACGAACGTTCTCGAACCGATATCGTTCAAATTGTGCCCCAGCTTCCTCGGCACCTTTTGCGCTGCCAGTAGCGATGGCGTCCCACATCGCAAACGTCGCGACAAAGAACGAGCGAAGGTCTCTAAGTCGGTCGAGTTGCCACATGCTTAGCCGATCACCCTGATCGCCTGCCTTTCGGAGGCGGTGCTGAAGGTACGCGCCACCCGCTACTCCCGCGAACCCGATCGCGGCGGTTAGCACAGAGGCGGTTGCTGCGATCACGGCACCGGCAACTAGGGGGTCCATGGGCGCAGGATAGCCATGAACCGACACGGCGTCTGGTCGAACTGATCGAAAGCTACGGCCCGTCATACACCGCAAAGGCCGGTTCACGCGAGCTCCCGGCGCGCGCGTACGTGTCGAGCTTCAACTTCCGCGGCACTGACCAGCAGAAGCTCGTCGGCGCGCTGTCGGGAGGGGAGAGGAACCGCGTCCACCTCGCCAAGCTGCTCCAGTCCGGCGGCAACGTGCTGCTGCTCGACGAGCCGACCAACGACCTGGACGTCGACACGTTGCGCGCGCTGGAGGCAGGGCTCGAGTCGTTCCCCGGCTGCGTGGTCGTCATCAGCCACGACCGCTGGTTCCTCGACCGCATCGGACGCACATCCTGGCCTTCGAGGGCGACAGCCAGGTCCGCTTCTTCCAGGGCAACGTCACCGACTACGAGGCGTTCCGGCGCAAGGAGCTCGGCACCGCCGC
>DATLGQ010000014.1:0-1528 GCA_035540435.1 Fimbriimonadaceae bacterium | reverse complement strand
GGTCGATCGGAGTGTCCGCCTTCGTGCTCAGCCAGTCGCCGTAGCCCAAAAACCCCTCCATGCCCGGATAGCTTCGGATGTAGTCCTTGCTGACCTCTGTTTCGAGGTAGCCGACGAACGCCTTGAACGACTCGTAGTGCCGCTGCAGGATCGCCGGGTCGCCGTAGCACTCATAGATCGTCCACGGACAGATGATCGCGGCGTCGGCCCAGGCGGGACCTCCGTCGGGGCCGAGGCCGGGATTCGGCACGACGGGGGGCACGCTTCCTTCCGAGCTCTGACTGTCGTCGATGTCGCGCTGCCACTTGTGGAAGAAGCCGGCGACGTCCATGTTGAAGCAGGCCGTGCGCACGAACACCTGTGCGTCGCCGGTCCATCCCAGGCGCTCGTCCCGCTGCGGGCAATCGGTGGGTACCTCGAGAAAGTTGCCGCGCTGCCCCCACTGGATGTTGCGCTGCAACTGGTTGACCAGCTCGTCGCTGCATTCGAACTCGCCGGTTACAGGCGTGTCCGAATGGAGCACGATGCCGGTGATGCTCTCTCGATCGAGTTTTTCGGAGACTCCGGAGACTTCCACGTAGCGGAAGCCGTGAAAGGTGAAGTGAGGCTCGTATTCTTCACCGCCTGGGTCCCCCTTCAGGGTGTAGTAATCGGTCACCCTTGCGCCGCGCAATGCCTTCGTGTAGAGGGCGCCATCTTTGAGCATCTCGGCGAAGCGGAGTCGCACCGTCGTACCGGCGGCTCCCTTGACCCGCAGTCGCACCCGCCCGACCATGTTCTGGCCAAGGTCCACGAGCCAGCGAGACGTGGGCCAGCCGCCCACAGGCTTGGGATCTTCGGGCGGCCGTATCTCCAAGATGCGCCTGACCGGAGGGCCCAGCATCGGGTCTAGCCGGATGCTCGGCGGCTCGAACACCTGCACCTGGCGCCAGCCCAGCTCGTCATAGCCCGGCCGATCCCATCCGGGAAGCTCACGCCGCGCGTCGTAGGCCTCGCCCATCAGCATGTCGGACTCCAAGATCGGGCCCGAGGCGAACTTCCACGCCCCGTCGCTCACCAGTACCTCCCGCGAGCCGTCCTCGAAGTCCAGGTGCACCTGCATCAGCAGCTTGGGGCGTTCGCCATAGACCTGCCGATCTCGCCAAGCCACGTGGCCGCAGTACCAGCCATCGCCCAGAATGACGCCGAGCGCGTTGGGGCCCTCCTGAAGGAGATCCGTCACATCCAGCGTCTGGACCTGCACCCGCTTGCCATAGTCGGTCCATCCCGGCGCAAAGACCTGCTCACCGGCTGGTTGCCCGTTGACGGAGAGTTCGTAGAGCCCGAGCGCGGTCACGTAGATTCGGGCGCGGACGAGCCCCGGACGCAACTCGAATTCCCGCCTCAGGTGGGGCGCGGGGCTGGTGGTCCGAGGTCCGCCGTAGAAGTCCGCGCCGATCCAGTGCGCGGTCCAGTCCTGCGGCCGGAGCAGACCCATCTCGAAGAACGACCAGCCGCTGGTGGTCTGCCCATCCTGCTCGTCCCACAC
>DATLGQ010000013.1:0-3446 GCA_035540435.1 Fimbriimonadaceae bacterium | reverse complement strand
AGTACGGCGATCCAGATCACGGATCGATAGTACGGCGATCAGATAGAGCGGGAAAGCTCGACCTCTCGGTCAATACCGCCGGTGGCTGTCCTTCCGGAGGCGTTTTGCGTTTCCCCAGCAGAGTCTTGATTCGATATCCGGCCCTTCGCTCACCGGCCACACGAGTTACGAGTTACCAAACTAGTAGGCGCGCTGGGCGGCGCTCCTATTACCGTGGTTTTGCTAGACAGGAGCACTCGTACCAACAAAACATCGCTAAGCTGCTGCTTGCCGGCCTTGTGTGCGGACGCCCATCAAGCAAGATCGAAGACATGGAGCCATAGTGCCATCTGTTTGGCGGCAATCAGTCCAGTTCAACAGGGCCCAGTGAGCTTAGGCATGCGCACGCCGCCCCGCTTTCTCCTGAGCACCGTACGCGGTGAAATCATTGGAACCGGGAAGGTAGGACGGGTCCATGGATGAGGTGCTCCATGGAGCGAACCGGGCAGGGAGCGGCCTTATCGGTAATACGGACCCCACCGGGGAGGTGGGGCGGCGCGTGGCCGAACGCCTCGCAGCCCGGGGAATCCGCCAGCGCTTGATTACGGCGGAAGGTTCCGAGGCTCCAACATTGCGCGAGTCACAGGTTGTGACGATCACTGAGTATGCCGATCCCGCATCGATGCAAGCCGCATTGGAAGGCGTCGAAACGCTCTTTCTGGTTCCCCTCAGGGAGCACCCCCAGCGAGCGCAGCAGCACCGGAGTGCGGTCGATGCCGCAGTCGCTGCAGGGGTCAAACGGATCCTCTACTCCTCGTTCGTGGGAGCGGCTCCCGACGCGACCTTCACGCTCGCTCGCGACCACTTCTCCACGGAGGAGCACATTCGATCAACCGGAGTCGCCTTCACCTTTCTGCGCGGGAGCGTCTATCTGGAGGTCCTGCGCTGGATCATCGGAGCCGACGGGGTGATTCGTGGACCGGCGGGCGATGGCCGTTTCGCACCGGTGGGGCGGGACGACATGGCCGACACGGTTGCGGCGATCCTGAGATCCGGGATGACCTACGACGGCGAAACCCTTGACGTCACCGGCCCAGAAACCGTCTCGCTTTTCGACGTGGCCGCCGCGTTTTCTCTCGTGGCCGAAAAGCCAATCACCTACGTCGACGAGTCCTTGGAGGAGGCCTGGGAATCCAGACGCGCCCTCGGCGCTCCCGACTGGCAAGTCGAGGCTTGGATCACCACATACCTTCAGCTCGCCATGGGCGAGCTTGATGTCGTGAGCGACACGGTCCCTCGAATCACTGGGCACCCGGCACTCGCGCTATCCGAGTTCCTGGCCGCCCACCCGGAAAGCTACGAGCACTTACGATAGGGCTAACTCTGTGCCCGATCGCACCCAAAGACTTCCTCACCAATCAGCACGTGGATGTCGTCCCCTTCACGGCGTCGGGCCGCGACGGCCGGCATTGAGGTGAATCCTGCTGACCCCGACATGATGGAATCGTGACGTATGGCAGCCCTGCCGACTGGCACAGTCAGCTATCTTTGACACCGAGGGGTCAACCCGGCTCTTCCGAGTTTTACGCGACGACTGGGCTGGGGCGGGGTCCGAGAGGAACTCAACAGTCTCTCGCCAGACAATCGACAGGCTCATGGATCGACCTGTCCACCGCCACCGCGGCTGAACGAGCCCTGGCCGCTTATCCTTGGCGCCAGGACAACCTCGGTTCGCGTGCGCTGGGGCCGCGGCTTGCTTAAGCCGCCGGTGTGCCATCGACCGCGCGGGCCCCGAGCGCGACGAGGTGGGAAACGTTCGCGATGAGTTCGGGCTCGGCAGGCTCCTGACGCACCAGCACACGTAGGTAAATGGCTCCGACCAGCGTCTCTAGCAAGAGATTCTCGTCAATGTTCGGGATGACCTCACCTCTCGCCGCGGCTCGGCGGATGATTTCGCCCATGCTCGCGAAACGCGCCGTCCAGAACTGGCGAACGACCGCGGCGAGCTTCGGCTCCGTCATCGCTTCTGCAATGACCACCCGCAACATCGCCTGAGCCGCCGGAAACCGCAGATAGTCGGCGACTTGCTGGCCGAGCTGGCGCAGGTCACCCTCGAGCGAGCCGGTATGCGGCACCGGTACCGCGTCTCCCGCGCCGTCGAGCGCCGCGTCGAGCAGCAGGTTCTCCCGGGTGCCCCAGCGCCTGTACAAAGTGGTCTTGTGCACACCAGCCCGGTCAGCAAGCGCCTCGAAAGTCAGCTGAGAGTAGCCCGTCTCCACGATCATGTCTACGAAGGCGCGGACGACCGCGCTTCGGACCCGTGCACTGCGACCTCCCGGCCGCCGGCTCTTTCCCTCCACGCTGCTACCCTAGCAAATAAATGCAACGGACGGTTGCATTAGTGTGGCTTATACACTAACCTGCTAAGCGCAACGGAAAGTAGCTTTTAGAGAGGAGTTCGGATGGCACGGGACATCTCGGTGGAGGTCGAGATCGCAGCCACTCCCGAGGACGTGTGGGCGGTGCTGGTCGATTTCGCTGCTTACCCGGAGTGGAACCCATATATCGTCGTCGCGGAAGGAGC
Source organism: Fimbriimonadaceae bacterium (assembly GCA_035540435.1). Taxonomy (GTDB): domain Bacteria; phylum Armatimonadota; class Fimbriimonadia; order Fimbriimonadales; family Fimbriimonadaceae; genus DATLGQ01. The sequence continues at coordinate 883 of DATLGQ010000013.1, read as the reverse complement.
CGCGCGAAGCGGCGAGCGGTTGTCGCTCCAGATGAGGGTTGGCGGCAAGACATTCACGGTGCGGCCGAAAGTGATTGGGGTCAGCCAGGAGCGCGAGCTCCGCTGGGAGGGACGACTCGGCATCCCGGGGATCTTCGATGCCGATCACATCCACCGGCTGGAGAAGACCGTGACCGGAACGCGCTACACCCAGTCCGAGCGTTTCACGGGCTCTTTAGTCCCCTTCCTAGGAAAGACACTGGAGGCGACCGAGGCCGCTTTCGTTGCGATGAACAGCGCACTGAAACAGCGAGTTGAGACCTCACCCGCGGGCATCCGGTAAGCATGCCGCGGGAGGGTGCACGTCGGAGCACGATCTAGACTGAGCGTTCGTGACGAAAGGAGCGGACGGCCTCATATGGGTTCCTCACCTCGGTCGACCGACTGACGAACGCTTTGGCAGCAGACTGCGGTGGGATGTGGCCCTACACGGTGCCTATGATCCTGCTCATCGGTTGGATGCTGCGTACGACTTCGACACGGCGTTTCGACGTCTGTACCCAGGGCGTGCTCGATCCACCTGACTAGGTTTGGAGGTGACTTTCGGGATCATCTGACCAGTGGCTCGTCCTCCCGGATCGATGTGAGGACGTCGAGGATCGCTTGAGTGGTGGCGGCGGCGGCTAGTTCGTCCGTGACCAGCTGTTGGTGGGTAGCACCGTCGATGACGCGGTGCACGCTGTTGGTCGACACGGTGGCCAGTTCCTCCCGCGCCGCTATCCATGCGGCATCACTCCCACTGCCGGCGATCAGGACGACCAAGGGCTTGTCGCCGAAGTCGCTGAGAGATGCGGCTTGATCCGTCGAGGCCCCTGCCTGCATGTACTCCTCGATCGTGCTTTGA
>DATLGQ010000012.1:0-2270 GCA_035540435.1 Fimbriimonadaceae bacterium | reverse complement strand
CGAGGGTCCAGTCGTACTCGCTGAGGTTGTTGGGCTCGTTCCAGAACTCTATGTACTCGAAGCAATCTCCAAATCCGCTGATCAGCACGTCGATGAAGTCGGCGTAATGCTTCGGATGCTTGGGAGGAGCAGCTGAACGTGGCGCCAAGGCGATCGAAGGGGGGGTGTAGAGGACACAGGGCAGAACGCTCACTTCGCTCGCCAGCCTGGGCAACAGCCACTCGAACCAGCGCCGGCCCTCAGGCTTGTGCCATTCGGCCCAAGATACACCAGTTCGAAGCTCCTGTATCCCCAAGTCGCGAAGGTCGCGCAGCACGGCTTCCACCCTGGCCTCGTCGCCGGCTCGGAACCACTCCAGGATGCCCAGCTTCGGGACCTTGGGCAGCTTCGGTTTGCCGTTGCCGTTGAGATGTCCCGTCATACGGTGAGGCCCCTTGCCGCCAGCTCTGCGCCGGCCTGCTCGACTCGATCAGCCGCTTGCTGCTCGCCGAGCCAGCCCACGAGCTCGTCCAGGCCATCCTCCAGGGTCGTTTGCGGCTCGTATCCCAGAATCTGCCGGGCCAAGCTTATGTCGCTGTAGCAGTGACGGATGTCGCCCACGCGGTACTTGCCGGTGACCTGCGGCTCGATGTGCTCCTTGCCCATGGCCCGTGCAACCCGCTCGGCGACCTCGCGAACGGTGTAGCTTCGGCCGCTCCCGATGTTGACCGCATACCCGGCTGCCTCAGGTCGCTCCAGAGCCAGTCGGCAGGCCCTCGCCACGTCCTTGACACTGACGAAATCGCGTTGCTGGAGCCCGTCCTCGAAGATCAAGGGCGGCTTGTCGTTCAGGAATCTGGACCCGAAGATCGCCAGGACCCCTGTATAGGGGTTCGAGAGCGCCTGTCGCGTGCCAAAGACATTGAAGAAGCGAAGGGCAACGGCCGGGATGTTGTAGGCGCGCCCGATCATCAGGCACATCCGCTCCTGGTCGTACTTACTCAGGGCGTAGACCGAGGACAGCGCGGGAGACTTCCACTCAGGTGTCGGCATCGGACTCAGGACGGCGCCGTCCTCATCCTCGAGCTCCCACCGGCCCGACCGGAGCTGCCCCAGGTTCCTCTCCACACCCTGTCGAGGCGCCCCGTCGGAGCCGGCATAGAGTCCCTCCCCATAAACGCTCATGCTCGAGGCCACCACGAGCTTGCCCACTGGCCGCTCGATCAGCGCTTCGAGCAGCACCGCAGTGCCCATGTTGTTGATCTCCGTATAGTGGGCAATCTCGTACATGCTCTGGCCCACGCCTACGGCCGCCGCAAAGTGGAAGACTGCATCGACACCTTCGAGGGATCGCCGGACATCGGCAGGATTGCGCACGTCCCCCACGATCAACTCGACTTCTGGCGCCAGGTATTCGGGTCGCTTCCCCTCCAACCCGTGCACCTGCGGCGCGAGATTATCGAGCGCCCGAACTTCGTACCCGTGCCTGAGGAGTTCGTCCGCCAGGTGCGAGCCGATAAAGCCAGCGCCGCCTGTAACCAGGACCTTCTTATGCAACTTCTGTCTCCCTTTAGTGTTCGGCGGGCCCCGCCGCCGCGGATTCGGCTCCTTCCACATGGAGCCACTCTTGTACGATCAACAGCCTGGCATGGCCTTCCCACTACCGCCACGGCCCAGGATGATCCTCAACTTTATCCACCTGATGTTCATCAACATCCGGCTTGATCATCTGACCCGATGCATGACATGAATGTTTCATCTTCTTGGCCTTGAAGAAGAGGAACTTCAAGCGGAACAAGTTGAACCCAAAGTTGATCTCAACTGGGAAAGCTGCGGCAAGGGGAGAATCTTGAAGGTCGTGATGAACGGGACCGGCTACGTCGGTCTCACAACTGGATCCGCCTTGGCCTACATTGGCCATGAGGTTACATGCGTCGACATCGACGAGCGCAAGATCGAGGCGCTTCGCGGAGGCATCTCGCCGATCTACGAGCCGGGTCTGGAGGAGCTTATCAAGCTCTGCAACGGGCATCTGCACTTTACGACCGACGTGGCTCGCGCCGTCGCAGACGCCGACGTCGTGTTCATTGCCGTTGGAACTCCGCCTGCCCCGGATGGAGCGCCAGATTTGCGCTACGTTTCGGCGGCGGCCCGCGCAGTAGGTGAGCACTTGGGTGAGCAGTTCACGGTCGTTGTGAACAAATCCACCGTGCCGATCGGCTCGGGCAACTGGGTCGAAGCTCTCATCCGCGAGGCGTTCGAGGAGAAGCGCGGTGAGAAGCCCAACGGAC
>DATLGQ010000011.1:0-7940 GCA_035540435.1 Fimbriimonadaceae bacterium | reverse complement strand
GGCAACGCCATCGCAAGCGCGATCGGCCCAACGGGCTGCAAAGCGAAAGCCCAGGGCAACGCCCTCGCAAGTGCGATCGGCCCAACGGGCCGCAAGCGATAGCCCAGGGCAACGCCCTGGGAAAGCCGCCACGCCAAGTGCAGCGCCCTGAATGGGCGCCATCCACCGGGCTATCGGTGTCGCCCCTTCGGGACTATCGGTGTCGCCCCTTCGGGGCTATCGGTGTCGCCCCTTCGGGGCGTTCTGGCCATGACCCGCTGGGGCATCGACGTCTGCGCGAGAGGGGTTGGAGAAGCGGTCATCATGAGGACAAGACACCGCGTGCCAGTTGCCCATGATCGAACCGACGCTCGCTAATCGCCACCGCACCTTGGACGTCCTCCGCGGCTTTGCCATCATGGGCATCCTGATCGCCAACATCGCTGCGTTCGGGGGCCCAGTCCTGACGGAACTGCTCTGGGAGCTGGAGGGGAGGCCGTCCTACGGGCCCGCCGACGCCCTTACCACCGCGTTCGTCACCGGGAAATTCCGATCCACCCTCGCCATCCTCTTCGGCGTCGGGCTCTGGCTGCAGTTCGTCAAGCGCGTGCAGGTGGAAGGCAACTGGCCCGGCGGCTACTTCAAGCGCATGGGCATTTTGGCCGGCATCGGACTCGTCCATGCGCTCCTGATCTGGTGGGGTGACATTCTCTTCTTCTATGCGATAGTCGGGATGGTCGCAGCGCTGCTGGTGCGGCTTCCCCACCGGGCGGTGATCGCGATCATCGTGCTGTCGGCCATGTTGAGTGCGGCCGCTGCCGCCGGATTGTGGGCGCTGGATGCCGTCGGCATGGGCGGCGGGGACGGCCCATCGTTCCTGCCGAGGCCCGAGACCGAGATCGAGGTCTTCGCGCGCGGCAGCTATCTTGAACAGACGGCCATGCGCGCCACCTTCTTTGGAATAAGCCTTTGCCTCTACCCGTTCCTGGCCCTCAGCATCCTGCCCCTGTTCCTCATCGGGATCCTCTACGGGCGCTCGGGCGCCCTCTACGCGCCAAGCCGTTTCCCGCGCATTCGCAACGCGGCGCTTGGAGTTGGGCTGGGGCTCGGATTGCCGTTGAACCTCTTGGCGCTCATGTATTGGCGGGAGGGTCCACCATCGGGCTTCGGGAACTTTATCGAGCTGTTCGCGGGCCCGGTCCTGGCGATAGGTTTGTCCATGCTGGTCGCGATGTGGGCGGAGCGCTCACGGTCGGCTCCTTCAGTTGTGCTGGAGAAGGTGGGGAGGCTGGCTCTGACGAACTACCTGCTGCAGTCGGTGGTGTGCAGCCTGCTGTTCTACTCGTTCGGGCTGGGGCTCTTTGGCGACCTCGATAACACGGAGGTGCTGGCCTTCGTGCCACTGGTGTGGCTGGTGAACATCGGATTCTCGCTCTGGTGGACTCGCCGATACCGCATGGGGCCGTTGGAGTGGCTGTGGCGAGCGATGACCGAGGGCACTCGTCTTCCGAACAGGCTCGAACCAGACCCTACTCCGTCTGAAGCTCGATGAAGGTCATGCTCGGGCTCTGGCTGCCCACCCCGTCCTCTCTGCCGCCCACGATGACCGCGTAGACCTTGCCCGCTCCCAACGTGAAGCTGGTGGAGACCAGCACGTTTTGGGTGCCTGCTCGGCGTGCCTCGAACGTCTGGGCGCCGGAGTCGACGATCATGCTCTTCTGCCCGGCGAACCCGATATCCTGCAAACGGAACAACGGGTTGTCGCCCGGGGACTGGAAGTCGATGGGAGGCGTTTCGAAACCAGCCATACGGTGGTAGGCGTGGATCACATACAGCCGGGATTTGTTGCCGTTGGGCACGCTTCGATCGACTTGGAAGGTTACCGAGCGTAGGCGCTTCAGGAACTCACTGCCGAAGTTCACCAGTCCCACCGCGACGGTCAGGTAGTCCCGATCTGGCTGGAAGGTGAACGCCTCGTTGGTGAGCTCAAACGGGTTGCCGTTCTCGCGGAGTCGCAGGTCCCTCTCCCCCGCGCTCAGCGACTGGAAGTTCTGCATGCTGCCAAGGTACGGAACCGCCACCGCTTTCACCTCGTCGTCGAGCAGGAAGTCGAGGGCGACGCTGTCGACCGAGGCGTTGAGGAACCTGAGGGTGGGGTCGGGCACCCGGCTCTGGCCGCTGCCACCGCAGCCGGCCAAGGCGAGCAGGGCCGCGCACAGAACAACGAGCATTCGCGGCAGCAGCATTGAGTCTAAGATACCAAACTCCCGGCCTGACGGATAGCGGCCTCGTCGCTCCCGCCGCCGTTTGGAGCCTTGCCGCCGACGGAGCCGACGCCCAGACACCTTACAATAGAGGACCGTGCGCCGCGTCCTCCTACCCCTGGTCCTGATCGCGATCGGCGTCGCGTGCTCCAACGACCCGAACGCCGGGAAGATCCAGCTCCGGTACATGGCCTGGGGCAACCCCCAACAACTCGACGTGGAGCAAAAACTGGTCGACGACTTCAACCGGCGCAATCCCGACCTCTACGTCAAGCTCTTCAAAGTGCCCGGCAGCGCGTATCAGAACAAGATGGTGGTCATGATGGCCAGCCGCACCGCGCCCGACATCATCCGGATCGACCACTACGCCTTTCCCAACTACGTCCGCAAGGAGTACTTCCACGAGATGGATTCCTTGGCCGCCCAAGATCCGGACTTCGACCGGGACGACTTCTTCCCCCAGGCGCTGGAGGAAGGAACCTACAACGGCAAGCTGTATGGCCTCAACAGCATGCCTGGCGGCATCATGATGTACTACAACAAGACGATGTTCCGGCAGGCGGGGCTGGCCGACCCATACGAGCTCTGGAAGAGGGGCGAGTGGACCTGGGAGCGGCTGAGGGATTCGGCGGTGGCCCTGACCCAGCGGGGCCCCGACGGCAGGCCCAAGACCTTCGGCGTGGAGTTGCTGGGCGGCACCAACACCGCGATCATCCTGTGGGCGTTCGGCGGCGATCTGCTGGATGCCTCGCTAACGAGGTGCTTGCTCGATCGTCCCGGGTCCATCGCGGCGATCCAGTTCCTGCACGACCTACGCTGGAAGCTGAACGTGGCCCCGACCCCGTCGCAGGCGGCGCTCTCGGCGTTCGCCTTCGAGAGCGGCAAGCTCGGGATGGTCTTCGACTGGATGGGGCGAGCGCCCAGACTGCGGGATACGGTGAAGAGCTTCGAGTGGGACGTCTGCCCCGTGCCGAAGGGCCCTGCCGGTGGCCCCACCACGATGAAAGGCAACCAGATCGTGATCTACGCGGAGAGCGAGCATCCCCAGGAGGCTTGGCGGTTCGTGCGCTTCATGACCAGCCGCGAGACGGAGATGTTCTACTACGGCGTCCTACGCCGCGGCGCGCCCAGCCGCCGTTCGGTTGCCTACTCGGACGAGTTTCTCAAAGCAGATCGTCCGCCGTTCAACACACGGGTTTATCTGCACGCATTCGAGGACGGGCGCCCGCTGCCGATCAACCATCGGTGGTCGGAGTGGACGACTGTTCTCAACAACCACCTGGGCTCGATCTTTCTGGACCCGCGGGCGGACGTGGGAGCTCGACTGCGCGAGGCGAAGCGGGAGATCGATGCGGTGCTCTCGAGCGAGGAGGGCTTTTGAGCTTGCTCTCTTCGATCCCTAACTTCAGACCCCATCTCCCTTGCAGAGAAGGCGAGGCCCGGCAGTGAGGCGGGAGACCTGGGGATGGCTGTTCATCAGCCCCTGGCTCGTAGGGTTTCTGGTGTTCGCTCTGGGGCCGATGCTGGCCTCGTTCTGGCTCTCCCTGAACAAGTACGACCTCTACCAGATGGAGTTCGTGGGCGCCGAGAACTACCGGCGGCTGCTCACGCAAGACCCGTTGTTCTGGAAGTCGCTAACCAACACTCTCATCTACACCTTCTTCGCGGTACCGCTCGGCATGGTGGGTTCGCTGGCGATCGCCATCCTGCTCAACCAGAAAGTGCGGGGGCAGCAGATCTTTCGCACGCTGTTCTATCTGCCGTCGCTGGTGCCAGGGGTGGCATCGGCGCTGCTATGGATGTGGCTGCTCAACAGCGAAAACGGCCTCGTCAACTACTGGATGTCGCTGGTGGGGGTCGCAGGGCCGAAGTGGCTGGAAGACCCGAGCTGGACCCTTCCCGCCTTCATCATGATGTCGCTTTGGGGGATCGGCGGTGGCCGCATGATCATCTTTCTGGCCGGGCTCCAGGGCATCAGCGAGACCTACTACGAGGCGTCGAAGATCGACGGCGCCTCGCCCTGGCAGCGGTTTCGATGGATCACGATTCCGCTTCTGACTCCCACGATCTTCTTCAACCTGATCATCGGCTTCATCGGCTCGTTCCAGGTCTTCACGAGCGCGTACATCATGACCGGCGGAGGGCCCGACAACGCGAGCCTGTTCTACGCGCTGTACCTGTTCCGCAACGCCTTCGAGTACTTCAAGCTGGGAAAGGCGTCTGCGATGGCGTGGATCCTGTTCGCGATCCTGCTGGTGTTCACGATCGCCCAGTTCAAACATGCTGCGCGGTGGGTCCATTACGAGGGGGCTGAGGCATGAGCGACGAGAACTCCAACTGGTCGTGGGAAGACATCGACGCGCTGCTCACGCTGCTGCCGGTCCTCGAAGATCCGGCGTTCGTGCCGGCCCAGTGGCAAAAGTCGTGGAAGGACTCGGAAGGGGTCCTGCATATGGGTTGGCCTGTTTACAGCGAGACCGCGGAGAGGGTCTTTGCGCTCGCGCCGTGGGTCCATCCCTACGATCCACTGCCGGAGGACGAGCCCGGGCTCGATGTGCGCGAGGTCGCTCACACACCCGAGTACCTGTCGCAGGCCAGCGCGAACCAGGTCCTGCGCTATCTGGCGCTCTGCCGTCGCCTGGAGCGCTTCGGCGACGGGCACATCGAATCGCAGTTCAAGAGAGGGCGGATTGTCGCGGCCCTGAGACGGCTGCGCGAGCTGCGGGAGGCGGCCAGGTGACGCGCGCTCTGGTGTACGCGCTGCTGCTCCTCGGCGCGGTGCTCTTCACGATGCCGTTCGTGTGGACCGTCACCACCGCCCTGAAGTCGAGCGAGCAGGTATTCCAGGTGCCGCCGCAGTGGCTCCCAAGCCCGCCTCAGTGGGGCAACTTCGCCAAGGCGTGGACCGCCCTTCCCTTCACCAGCTTCGTGTTCAACACCCTATTCGTGGCGGTGGTGGCGACCTTCGGGGGCATCCTGACCAGCTCGCTGGTGGCGTACGGCTTCTCCAGATTCAAGTTCCGATACCGGAACCTGCTGTTCATGCTGCTGCTCTCGACGATGATGCTGCCGCCGCAGGTGACCATGATCCCGGTGTTCCTGATCTGGCGCAGCTTCGGGATGATCGACACATTCTGGCCGCTCACCTTCCCAGCCTTCCTCGGCGGCGGAGCCTTCAACATCTTTCTGCTGCGGCAGTTCTTCCTGACGGTGCCGCGCGAGTACGACGAGGCGGCGATGCTGGACGGCGCCAGCTACCTGCGTATCTGGTGGAGCGTGCTGATGCCGCTCTCCAAGCCGGCGCTCGTCACGGTCGTGCTGTTCTCGTTTCTGGGCCACTGGGACGAGTTCAACGGCCCGCTGATCTATCTCAACTCGCCTGAGAAGTACACCGTGTCGATCGGGCTGCGCATGTTCCAGGACCAGTTCGGGGTGGACCTGGAGCTGCTGATGGCGGCGGCGCTTATCCACATCGTGCCAACCATCCTGCTCTTCTTCGTCGCCCAAAAGTACTTCATCCGCGGCATCGCGCTGAGCGGCCTGGGCGGGCGGTAAGGCTCGGACCGCGCCCCATCCATGCCCGCATCGAACAGGAGCTTGGCTCCTGCGGTCTTTGTTAAACTGGCTGAGGAAGATGCCGGAGAGAGCGACGTGGCGGACGTGGTGGAGCGAGATCGGGATATCGAGCAACTAAGGGCGGAGCTGCAGGAGGCGCGCGCCGAACTGGAGAGCTTCCTGTACTCGATCTCGCACGATCTGCGGGCTCCGCTGCGCAGCATCGACGGGTTCGGCCTCGCGCTCTACGAGGACTACGGCGACAAGCTGGGAGCGGACGGGCTGGACTACCTCAACCGCATTCGCGCCGGCGCCAAGAAGATGACCGAGCTGATCGACGGGCTGCTCGTGCTCTCACGTACCGGACGGGCAGAGGTGCGAAGGGAGCCAATGGACCTTTCGGCGCTGGCGCATGAGGCATTTCTGGCGGTCAACACGAACCATCAGTACTCGCACATCGAGCTGAGGATCGAGACGGGCCTGGAGGCCGAATGCGACAAGGACCTTGCACGCCGGCTCCTGGAAAACCTGATCGGCAATGCCTGCAAGTTCTCGGCGCGATCTGCGGGGGCGAAGATCGAGGTCGGCCGCGACGGGAACGCCTTCTTTGTCCGCGACAACGGCATCGGCTTCGACATGTCCTACGCCAACAAGCTGTTCAAGCCGTTCGAGCACCTCCACGACGTGCGCGAGATCCCCGGAGTAGGCGTCGGCCTCGCGGCGGCCAAACGTATCGTCGCCAAGCACGAGGGCCGCATCTGGGCGGAGGCCGCTCCTGAGGAGGGCGCGACGTTCTGGTTTACGCTGGCGCCAGAGGCTTGAAAAAAAGCGGCCTCCTGACTGTTGCCAAGGGGAGAGCAAATGCAACACGGAGACCGCTGAGCAGTATAACCCAAGTCCCAAGCCTGTCCGGGCGAGCGCGTTTCCGGACCAGGGTCGATCTGGCAGAATTGCCAGGCGGCGTCCCCGGTCCCGTCGCTTAGACTTGAGCCGTGCTTTCCCTGACGCGTTTCCTGGCCCTCGCGGCGCTCCTCACGTGCGCCACCAGTTCCTGGGCGATTTCATGGCTGGAAGCGGGCGATGCGGGCGACACGCTCATCGCGGCGCAGCACGTGACCGATCCGGGCGTCACCGCAATCCTGGGCAGCCTGAACGACAACCAGGACGCCGACATCTACCGGATCTACGTCTCGAACGGAGCGAGCTTCCGCGCCGAGACTCTGCAGGACTTCCCCACGCTGATGGCTGACCCGACGCTCTACCTGTTCCGAGCCGACGGTACGGCCGCGCTCTTCGCCACGGATGGAGGCGTGGGCGCCCAGGCGCTGTTGCTGGGGCACGCAGGGCTCGCGCCGGGGTTCTACTACCTCGCGATCAGCAGTGTCGGCAACTTTGCCGTGAACGCGGCGAACCAGCAGGTGAACGCCATCAATGGCCGGGTGTTCGATCACTGGTCGCAGCTCGGCACTCAGCGGGGGAGCTACCAAATCATGCTCCAAGGGGTCGGGGTGCCGGCGCCTTCGGCGGCGCTGGCCTTTGGGGCGATGGCCTTCGCGCGACGGCGCAAGCGCCGATTCTGCTCTCGAGGCGATCGTCTGCGGGTCGCCCGTGTTAAGCTAGCCGCATGACGCGCAGGGAGATGCTGCAGATGACTACGGTCGCGGGACTGGCGATGGCCAGCGGCGTCCAAGCCTTTGTTCAGGAGGCGCCCAGGAAGGGGCGGCTCAGGCACTCGGTGTGCCGCTGGTGCTATGGGCGCATGAGCCTGGACGAGCTCTGCACGAACGCCAAGGGCATGGGGATCGAGGCGATCGACCTGCTCAGCGAGGGCGAGTGGGCGACCGTCAAGAAGCACGGCCTCCTCTGCAGCACCGCCAACGGACCGGGCGGCATCACCGACGGCTGGAACACACCCCAGAACCACGACAAGCTGGTGGCGGAGTCCGAGCGTTTGCTCCCCCTAGTCGCGGCGGCCGGGATTCCCCAGATGATCGTGTTCTCGGGCAACCGACGCGGCATCTCCGATGCCGAGGGGCTCAAGAACTGCGAGACGGGCCTCAAGCGCATCATGCCCTTGGCCGAGAAGCTGGGCGTCACCGTGATCATGGAGCTGCTCAACAGCCGCGTCGACCACGGCGACTA
>DATLGQ010000010.1:0-4849 GCA_035540435.1 Fimbriimonadaceae bacterium | reverse complement strand
ACCCGGCAACGCCGCTTGACCTCCTGGAGGAGGCCCAGCGAGGGGGTGAGTCCACCAACCTCCAGCGCCGAGCACAGTTCCACGCGATCGGCGCCCGCCGTCTCCGCTGCCAGGCAGTCGCGAAGGGAGCAGCAAACGATCTCTACCAACATGCGCGAAGGCTACCAGTCGAAAAAGCTCCCGCCCCGCTTGAGGTTTTTTGACCCCTCACCCGCAAGAATGACGGCTCCGCTGCCGATAAGGAATCTGGGCGAACCGATCGCCGCACCTCCGGGCTATGCGTAAGACCTACCTGCTCTCGACGATCCAAGCGGACACGATCATGAAGTCGCGCTGGCCCCTTCTGGAAGCCATGCTGTCCAAAGGCTGGGACGTGCACGTGGCTATGCCTCGTTCCCGCTTTGCGGCGGACCTTCGGGAGAGAGGCGTCCACGTTCATGAGTACGATTTGAGGCGCGGAAGCACCAATCCCTTCAGGGAGGCCCGCACGCTCTCCCAGTACCGAGCCATCGTTCGGTCGGTCGACCCCATCCTGGCTCACCACTTCTCGACGAAGGCGGTGATCTACGGCAGCTTGGCGGGTCGGGGCATCACGATCTCCACCATCACCGGCATCGGTCACAGTCTGTCCGGAGGCAACGGCCTCAAGAGCATTCCGGTTCGAACCTTCGCGCCGGGGCTCTACCGGCGCGCCTTGAGGCGATGCAATCGAGTGGTGTTCCAGAACGAGGGAGATCGCGAAGTCTTTGTCGAGCGCGGCATCGTCGACCCCGGCCGCACCTCGTTGATCCTCGGCTCCGGGGTGGACATGGCGTATTACCACCCCTGCCGACGCCGACGCAAAGCCCCGGACTGCGTTCGATTCGTGATGCTGTCGCGGCTGATCGCGACCAAGGGAGTTCGGGAGTTCGCCGCCGCGGCGGGCCGGGTTCGCGAGAACCTGCCGCTCAAGGCGCGGTTCGTGCTCGCGGGTCCGCTCGATCCCGAGAACCCCAGTTGCATTCAGCCAAAGGAGCTGGATTACTGGCAAGAGCGTGGCCTCATCGAATGGCGAGGTCCGGTGTCGGATGCAGTCGAGGCCTACGCCGACGCCGACGTGGCCGTACTGCCGTCCTACGCCGAGGGCCTGCCGCGAGCCATGGTGGAAGGCGCAGCGATGGGCCTACCCGTCATCACGACCACCCATCCGGGATGCGCGGCGACGGTGGTGCCTGACGAGTCGGGGCTGCTGGTCCCGCCTCGCGACGTGGAGTCGCTCGCAGACGCGTGCCGCACCCTCGCTGAGGACGAGGACCTTCGTTCGACGATGGGCACCGCTGGTCGGCGCTACGTCGAATCCCGGTTCGGCACCGACACGGTCATCGAGCAGACGCTCGAACTGTACGACGAGGAACTCACAAGGGCGGGCCTGCGAGGGCTCGCGGCATGAGCCTCGCGGTCGCCAAACCCCGTAGCGCCGGTCGACAGATCCTCGACGCAACGATCCTCATCGCCTGCGTCACCGGAATGGTGCGGCTCTTGCTCGTCGGGCGCGACCTCGCGCTCTCTTCCCGCCTGGGCACCTCGGACGCGGTCGATGCTTTCCTGGTGGCTTCCGCGCTTCCGCTGTTCCTGGTGAGCGTGCTGACTTCCGCGTTTGCGGGCGCCGTGATCCCTTCCGTCATCAGGGTGCGCGAGAGCGAGGGACAGCAGGCTTCTCTGCGGATGTTGGGCAACCTCGCCACCATCGCCGGGCTGGTACTGGCGCTCGTCAGCCTGCTGGTGGCTCTGGCCGCGCCCCTCTATGTCCCTTGGATTGGCGGCGAGTTCAGCCCCGAGAAGACCCGACTCACCCTTCAGCTTCAAGTGCTCCTGGCTCCGATGCTCGTCGCCGGAGGCATCGCGGGCATCCTCAAGGCCGGCCTCAACGCCGAAAAGCGATTCTTCTGGACGGCGCTCTCGCCGGCCGCGCCGGCTCTGGGCAGCCTCGGCTTCTTTCTGCTTCTCGAACCCGTCTACGGCATCCATTCGATGGCTTGGGGCCTGCTCGCTGGCGCGACCCTGGAAGCGATCCTTCTCGCCACGATCCTGCGGCGACTGGGGCTGCGCATCCCGATCGCCCTTGATCTGACGAGTCCGGCCGCTCGGGAAGTGGGACGACACTTCGTGCCGATCTTGGCCGGCGCCCTGCTGATGGGGATGACCACCTTTGTGAACCAGATGATGGCCGCTCGGCTCGACAGCGGGAGCGTTGCGGCGCTCAACTATGCCAACAAGATCATCACCTTGCCACAAGGCATCGCGGTGACCGCGCTGGGCATGGCGGTCGTGCCCTTTCTCTCCCAAATGGCTGCCCGACGGGATTTCACGGCTCTCCAGAGCACGATTCGGCAAGGGCTTAGGGGGGTGTTCGCCGTGTCCGTGCCCGGGACGCTCTTGCTGATCGCGTTCTCGACCCCAATCGTTCGGCTCGTGTTCGAGCGGGGGCTGTTCTCGGCTCAGGACACGGAGCTCGTCGCGCGAGTCCAATCCTGCTTCGCGCTCCAGATTCCGTTTTACATGGCGAGCATCTTCGTGGTTCGGGCGATCTCGGCTCTCCAGATCAACCGCCTGCTGGTGATGGGCTCCGCGATCAATCTCGCCGTGAACATCACGCTGAACCTGCTGCTCGTGCGCGTTCTTGGCGTGGCGGGAATCGCGCTCTCGACTTCCTGCGTGTACCTCGTGTCGTTCCTGTTTCTCTATGGCAACGTGCGGCGACATCTCGCGCGGCTGCCGCAAAACCTGGAGGCAGCGGCGTGAAGGCTCTCGCGCGAGCCCGCCACTCCTACGTCCCGGAGAGCCCCCGGAAGGTGCTTTTTCTCATCAGGTCCTTGGCCCGCTCGGGCGCCGAGCGACAGCTCTGCAACCTGGCGAAGGAGCTTCATCGCCGGGGAGTGCCTGTGTCGGTGGCCGTGTACTACCGGCGGCCGGGGCTCGAGGACGAGCTAACGGACGCCGGGATCATCGTGCACTGCCTCGACAAGCGCTCGCGATTCGATTTCGTCGGTTTCACGTGGCGGCTTCTGTCCCTGGTCCGGTGCGAGAGGCCGGCAGTGCTTCATTCCTATATGCCGACCAGCAACCTATTCGGCGCCCTGGTCAAGTGGTGCATCCCCGAAGTGCGGCTGGTCTGGGGCATTCGCAACTGCCCGGTGCGCAGCAGGGTGCCGCTCCTGACGCGCTTAGTGTTCATTGTCCAGCGCGCACTGAGTGCGATGCCCGACCTCGTCATCTTCAACTCCCACCACTCCCTCGAATTACATGGGTTCTCGCGGGCTACCGACGAGACGGTCGTTCCGAACGGCATCGACACCGACCGGTTCCAGCCTTGCCCGCAGCTGAGGCACCGCGTGCGCTCCGAGTGGCACGTACGGGAAGATCAAGTCCTGGTCGGCATTGTCGGACGGATCGCGCCGGCCAAAAACCATTCGCTGTTCGTGTCGGCAGCCGCGCTGCTGGCGGAGCGACACCCGCATTTGAAGTTCGTATGCGTCGGCAGGGGGGAGGCGGAGGCTGTCCGCGCCCTGCAAGCGCAGGCCGACCATGACCAGCGCGGGCTCGATATGGCCTTTCCGGGAGAACGGACCGACATCGAGGCCGTCTACAACGCCCTGGACGTGCTCGTCCTCTGTTCGGAAGTGGAGGGCTTCCCCAACGTGGTGGCGGAGGCGATGGCTTGCGGCACGCCTTGCGTGGTGAGCCTCGCGGGAGATGCTCCCATGATCGTCGAGGGGTTGGGGGAGATCGTCAGCGAACTCGATGCGCCGAAACTTGCGGAGGCGGTGGAACGCCTTCTTCCGCGACTTTCCCCGTGGCTCAGCCACGCCTGTCGACAGCGAATTGCCTCGCTCTATACCAACGAGCTCCTCGCCGAGCGGACCTTGGAGGCCTTGGGACTGTGAGCCTGCTCTTCGTGGCGAGCGCCTGCGCGGGAGGGCTCTACTTCGGCCTCGCCCAGCGACGGTTCGACTTCCTTGCCGTCGGCTTTCTCTCGGCGGTGGTCTACTTCCTGCCGGGGTTCCTGGGCATCACCTTGTATCCGCTTGGGGGCAGCCATTTGGCGCCGCTCGAGCTTTCCGAGGGCACCTACCTCGCCATGGCCCTCGTACTGCTCACGATCCTGGCAACCGCCCTGGCATTCGACGCTCTGGTGCCCCCGGACAGGCGCCCCGCAGTTCATCTCCTCAAAGCGGAGTGGCTTCCTGAGGTCGCGACCGTGTTGGCGGCAGCGGGCTTTGGCTGGACCGTTCTCAGCTCCGGTTCCTCGCTCTTGGACTCCAACAAGGCCGTCATGATGGCCAGTCTGGGCCCAGGATTCACGCTGTGGGAGGTGGGGGCGGAGGTCGGCTTGATCAGCTCCTTCGTGCTTCGCCGGCGGTGGTGCCTCGCCATCTGCGGCCTGCTGCTCATCGGCACACTCGTGATCGGGTTCCGCTACCCTCTCGTACTTGGTCTGATCGCCTGTGGCACGATCTGGCTCAACCGCATGCCGCCGATGCGATTCCTGGTTCGATGCTGGGCGCTCGTGCCGCTCCTGGCCCTCGGTGGGACCTTCTTCTGCGTGTACAAGCAGGTGCAATGGAACCTCAAGGCGGGATACCTGGAGCGGGTCTACGAGGCGCTCATCGACCCGGACACGTACCTGATGTCCATCGTGAAGTCGGAGCCGTTCATCACCCAAACTATCTTGAACGAGGTGCTGGAGCGTGATTACCGACTCGACCCGACCTATCTCCTAGGCAATGCGTTCCAACTGCTCCCCGGCACCCAGATGTTCGGCGGCACGGTCGTCAGCTTCAACGACCAGTTTCAGCCTGCCCTCTTCCCG
>DATLGQ010000009.1:0-3682 GCA_035540435.1 Fimbriimonadaceae bacterium | reverse complement strand
GCGAAGACCAGGACCGTGCCGGTGTGCTCCTGCAGCAGGCCGCGAAGAAGGGTCGGCTTCATCTCGTGCTGCACGATGTGCAGCTCTTGCTGCACATCCTCCGCGGGAGTCCCCGGTCGTGCGATTTCGATCCGCGCCGGGTTCTTCAGATAGCGTGAAGCCATCTCCTCGATCTCGCGCGGCATGGTGGCGGAAAACAGCATCGTCTGCCGGTCGGAGGGAGTGGCCGCGAGAATCTGCCGGATCGAGGGCGCAAAGCCCATGTCCAGCATGCGGTCGGCCTCGTCCAGCACCACGATGGAGGCACGGCGCAGGTCGATCGTGCGCTGGCCCATGTGGTCGAGGAGCCGCCCGGGGGTGGCGACGACCACTTGGGGCCGGGCCCGAAGCTGCGTGACCTGGCGACCCATAGGAGCCCCACCGATCAACAGCGCGGTCCGTGCGCCCAGCTTGACGAGGGTCTCCTCGATCTGGATCGCGAGTTCGCGGGTAGGCGCGACCACCAGTCCGACTTCCCCTTCTTTCAGGTTGGCCAGCGTCGGCAGTCCGAACGCCAGCGTCTTGCCGGTGCCGGTCTGGGCGATGCCCACGACGTCCCGACCCTCCAGAGCGACCGGAATGGCGCCGCTTTGGATGCTGGTGGGAGTGACGAAGCCGAGCCGCTGGAGCCTGGAGAGCAAAGAGGCCGGGAGGTGCAGGCCGTCAAAGCCTGTCATGTTCTTGTTCTGATGCATAAAAAAAGCCCGAGCAAAAGCAAATTGCTCGAGCGCATTCATTATGACGCCATGAAGATGCTCGATGTGACAGAGGTCCCAACTTGCTATCCTAGGCAGACCCATGTTCGCTATGATCTACGCTCTTAGCTTGGCCTGCACCCCATCTCCAGAACCGCAAACAGCGCCGGGAACAACATCCGAGCTGCGCGAGACCATCGAGCGCCTGCGCGCCGACCAGGGCAGTCTCAGCCGCTTCTACAACATCGACGCTTCGCCCAAGCGGCGGGAGAGCTTGCGGCAGCTCTACCAGGCAGCGCGCAAGGAGCTGGACAAGCTCGACCACAACCGGCTCAGCTTCGACGGCGCCATGGACGCAGCCCTCCTGCGCAACCACCTCGACAAGAACCTGGCGCAGTTCGAGATCCAACAGCGGCAGTTCGACGAGATCAAGGACCTCGTGCCGTTCGCCGACCGCATCATTGCCCTCGAGGAAGCGCGCCGGCAGATGGAGCCCTTGGAGCCCAAGAAGGCCGCCGACGAGCTACACGCCCTCACCCGCGAACTGCAGGAGCTCAAGAAGAAGGTCGACGGTGGGCTGAAGGCGGAGCGGCACCTGGCCGACCGCGCGGTGGCCACCACCGGCCGGCTGCGCGAGCACCTCAAGAGTTGGAACACGTTCTACACGGGCTACGACCCCCTCTTCACCTGGTGGGCGAGGGAGCCCTACAAGGCGCTCGACAAGGCGCTGGAGGAGTACGCGGCGGCCCTGCGCGAGAAGGTGGTGGGCGCGAAGGTGGACGACAAGCTGGCGATCGTCGGCAACCCCATCGGCCGGGAGGCCCTCATGGCCAGCCTGCGCTACGAGCTCATTCCCTACACCCCTGAAGAGCTGATGAAGATCGGCGAACGTGAGCTGGAATGGTGCCGGGTCGAGGCGCGCAAGGCGGCGCGGGAGCTGGGCTTCGGCGACGACTGGCGCAAGGCGCTCGAGCATGTGAAGAACCTGCACGTGGGGCCCGGAGAGCAGCCAAAGCTCGTGCGCGAGCTCGCGCTGGAGGCCATCGAGTACCTCGAAAAGAACGAGCTGGTGACGATCCCGCCGCTGGCCAAGAGCACCTGGCGCATGGAGATGATGTCGGCGGAGGCCCAGAAGGTCAACCCGTTCTTCCTGGGCGGGGAGCAGATCATCGTGGCGTACCCGACCGACGAGATGCCCCACGACCTCAAGTTGATGAGCCTGCGCGGCAACAACCGCCATTTCTCACGTGCGACCGTGCAGCACGAGCTGATCCCGGGGCATCACCTGCAGGGGTTCATGACGAACCGCTACAAACCCTACCGCGAGCTCTTCCGCACCCCCTTCTGGACCGAGGGCTGGGCGCTGTACTGGGAGATGCTGCTCTGGGACCTGGGATTTGCCTCCACGCCCGAGGACCGGATGGGGATGCTGTTTTGGCGGATGCACCGCTGCGTGCGCATCCTCTTCTCCCTCGGCTTCCACCTGGGCAAGCTGACGCCGGAGGAGTGCATCGAGATGCTGGTGAACGAGGTCGGGCACGAGCGCTCGACCGCCGAGGGCGAGGTCCGGCGCTCGTTCGGCGGCGCCTACGACCCCTTGTACCAGGCGGCGTACATGGTCGGCGGCCTGCAGTTCAGGTCTTTGCACCGGGAGCTGGTCGGGAGCGGGAAGATGACGAACCGGCAGTTCCACGACGCGATCCTGCGGGAGGGCAACATCCCGGTGGCGGCGGTCCGGCTGATCCTGACCCGCACCCGCCCTCCGCGGGAGTTTGCGAACGACTGGCGGTTCTGAGGCGTTCTAGAGGTTCTAGCTGCGGACCTCGTCCATCATGCCGACCCCGGACCTACCGGAACCGCCAGATGACCGCGCCGAACACGTTCAGCGCGTTCGACGAGTAGCTCTTCACATGCCCGTCGGCAAAGACGACGGGCGTCGTGCCGTTCCCCTGTCGGTCCGACATGTACCGCGCGAAGATCGGCTTGAGCTGACCCGGGCTCAATGAAGGCGAGGACGGATAGCGCGGGTCGCCAGCCTCCGTCACCAGGTTCCGGTCGCTGATCATGGGCAGCCCCTTCGAGTACACCCCATCCGGCGACGACAAGCCGTTATAGGGGTTGAACACATACCCGCGGTGCTTGCTGGTGACGTCCCCGCGTGGGCCGTTGGGGGTGACGGCGAAGAGGCCGGTGCGAGCGGTTTCGTCCGCCGCCGAGAAGGCGACGGCGCCGGTGAAGCCCTCCGTTCCAGGAGGCGCGGCGCCGGGTTGCGCCGTGCTCAGCGGATCGACCCCGGTGGCGTCGCTGTAGCCCACGCTCTGGGTGCGGCGCGTGAACCAGTCGGTGGCAGGCAGGCCGTCGCTGCCGGGAGCGACCAGCAGGTCGCGGTTCTTTAGGTACGGCTCGATGAGCTGCGTCCAGATCATGGGGACATCCCCCGGGTTGGCCGTGCGCAACGTCGCGGGCGCGAAGTAGTCGTCGTAATCGCCGGCGTACATCATCACGGTGGCGGCCAGCTGCCGCATCTGCGCGATCGACTGCGTCTTCTTGGCCGCCTCTTTGGCCCGCCCGAAGACGGGAAAGAGGATGGCGGCGAGGATGGCGATGATGGCGATGACGACGAGCAGCTCGATGAGCGTAAAGGCGCGCTTGTTCATGATCCCTCTGGATATCCCCCGGAAGCGGACGTGCCCTGCGGCTCAGCCGGTTCGACGCTTCCAGTCTGTCCATACGCCCGCACGTTCGCGACGGTTCATGCGACCGCCAACCCCACTCCGGTACACTTCCCAAAACCCCACCGTCCTGCGCGGCGCCTGCCTGCGCGTCCGGAGGGTCCAACCAACGTGAGAGCCTATCTCGTGCTGAGCGACGGCACGGTGTACGAGGGAACGAGCCTCGGCGCCGCCGGAGAGACGACCGGTGAAGTCGTCTTCAACACCGGCATGACC
>DATLGQ010000008.1:0-15403 GCA_035540435.1 Fimbriimonadaceae bacterium | reverse complement strand
GTTTAGGACGGGGGAACCTGTTCTCGAAGTGGCTCCATTACGCCGCCTCGCCCGCGCTCCAGTCAACCCGTCCCTCCCCTTCCTTCACTCTTGTGTGATGCGCGTCACTGCGTAGGACTCGTCCAGGCGTACGCTACAGGGGAGGTGCGACAAAAAAAAGGACCGCCGTCTAGCAGCACCGGTGCCCGTAGCCAAGGAAGCTGGAGGGCCACTTGTGAACTCTGCGGCCGTCAAGCCGCGCGCTTTTACACCACCCCGGCGGCATTGGACGTCTCGATGGTTTGTGCCGCTTGCGATGCCTATCTTCAGCCACCCGACGTAGATGGGCTCGAAAGGCATCTCCTGCAGGTCGAAGGAATCGACCCCGAAGCTGTCGATCATGGGGCAATCGCGTTTGGAGGTACCAGCCGGCGACGCCGAATTACCGAGGTCATCGCAAGCCTCATGAACACACAAGGTGTTAACTCGCGACGGAAATCGGAAAGGCACTAGAGCATCCCCATCACTCGTTCTTCACGTTGAATAGTCTCCCGTCAGATCGCGGATCTCCTGAATGGCGTCGTGCACCGCTTGATCTACGCTGGGCGGTCCGGGACTCGTAATGGAGATCACCAGCATCGTTCATGGCCTCGACTTCTACGGACTCAATTGATTTCGCCAGGTCCCTCGATCAGTAGTAGCATCTCGCACTTTGATCACGGTCACGCGGCCGACTCGGCTCGCGGAGCGTAAAGACACCTGAACTGTGACGGCGGCCACAGCCTGCCCGGCCCAGGTTCGGAACCCTGGAAGTATGGTTTCGGTCGATTGGCACGGCTGCGACCTGCCCGAGGATGATCTCTCCGGCCTCGCTCTCCTGGAGTTTGCCAGGGAGATAGCGGGCGAGGTCGCTTCCCTTTTCGTCCTCTACTGGGACGAGGGGGGGAAGGGCTCTGGCGCAAGCATTCTGATGCGAATCCTTCCCTCCGAAACGGGAGACGTGCTAAGGCACATCCGGAGAACGGCGACTAAACTTTCCGCCGCTCACGGCGCTGTCGTCGAGACAGGCGAACATCGATGGCTGCGTACACTTGCCACTACCGAAGAATGGCCGCGCGTTTTACGTCCAGTCAAGAATGAGGGTACTGATCATGTTTTGCGTTTCGGGATCCGTTGAGAAGATGGCACAGCCGCGCAGACTACGAGTCAGAAGGACCTTGTAAACATTGACCACGAGCTGATCGAAGTTCTCCGCGCGTCTCACCATGGGGTCGGCATGGGCCAACCTGTTCGACTTCCACTCTCCGTCTCGCCACACGAGATCGTCTCCCAGAATGACTCCACCGAAGTCGTACTCGAATCCCTGCGCCGTGTAGATGCATCCGACTTGATCAATCCCGCGGGGATCCGTGGCCCAGTAAGAGGCTGCGGGGGCATCCCTCACCTTCTTGCCCGGCTTTGCATTCCAGGGACGCCTCCACGATCCGATCTGAACGTCCTCCATTAGGTGACCGTCGGAGTCGGGATCGCTCCAAGGCCAGCAGAAGCCGGCGGCGAGACGGGCCGTGTAGCGTTGGCCGTGCTTGAGGAACAACCATTGCTCAAGGGCCTGTGGGGAGTTGGCCACCCGGAGTTCAAAAGCATCCTCCCTTTCCCACGGGATCGGGTCACCCTCGATCAGACCGAGCAGTCGTTCGACCCATTGCACATACGTCTCGGAACCCATGCAACGGAACTGCCCGTTCAGATCGATCTGAACGATCTCTGTTCGGTTCCGTCGCGCCGAGTCCCTGATCGACTCGACTGTGCCAATCTCCTGGGGACGGACAACCTGGTTCTGATCGAGCAGGAAGACGGGTACCTTGGCGACCTGAACCAGTTCGTCCACCTGGGGAAGGGATGACCTCTCCGTCCTTCTGGTGAATCGATCGTTCGAGGAGGCCCGGATACGGTGCGCCTCGTCGCAGACGAGGACATCGATCTCATCTGCCTCGGCGGTCTTGAAGCTATTGAAATACCTGAAGAGCGGAGCTGCCCTCCTACCTACAGTCTTTCGGAGAGTCTCGGTAAAGGACTTTGAGCCGGTCGCGTGGCTCACATTGAGGCCCTGCTTGGCCATTTCCCCCACGATCCGGGCGGCGATGACGCTCTTGCCGGTGCCCGGTCCCCCGGTCACGACGACGACGGTCTTCTGCGACGTCGCCAGGCTTTGTCTTACCGCTCGCTTGACTACCTCGAACGCCACCATTTGCTCGTCGAGCAGGTGGAACATCGGATGTCCCTCAATCTCCAGCGACACGTGATCGAGCAGCTTCTTCGACGGCTTGAGCGTGACGTCAAGATAGTCGCTCAGCACGTCCTCCCCGCCTCCCTCCCCCGCTCTCTTAACCAGGAATTCTTGGAGATCGCTGCGATCTTCCGCGGTGAAGAGCGGGAACTCCTGCAGATCTCTAAGGAAGGAGAGCTGCATGAGCTTGGCGTCTGTTAGATCAGCATTGTGAAGATAGGCGCCGCCGTCGATCAGGAGCTTTCGCCTGTCGACCAGAGGATGGAAGTCACGCAAATACAGAACGTACTGAGCGACCTGCTGTTGCGGATGAAGAGTGAGGTATCCGCCGAGATTGACCAGGCGGTCTTCGATACTCGTGATCTCAGCGCGACGCCATTGCTTTAGCTCTAGGACAGTGGCTCGCGAGCGACCCTCCTGATCCCGTCCGAGAATCACGGCATCCAATCGCTTCGAGGAGAGCGGCAACATGAACTCGACTACGATTCCCGCGTGATCCAGGTCGGCAGAACGAAGGTCTTCGTTCAGTACCGGAAGACTGTTAGCCCAGCTCGTTACCTCGGACGGACTGGGGCGGTGGAGCATCTGCTGCGCGAACGAATGCTCCAGCGACGTGATGAGTTGACCGGATGCGAGCCGGCTTGAGAATTCCGCGACGGTTCCAGCGAATAGGCGCACCAACAAAACCTACATGGGCATGGGTGCGTTGCCTAGCCACGAACGTCCCCGGAGATAGCCGGGCTTCTCCGTTGAGACAGGCGCAAACTCGTCGCCGTAGAAGCTGGGCAGCATCGGACCTCCAATCCGATGGCGTGCACGGCAGAAGCAAGGATGCGACTCGCGCCGTACTGCTTCACTTCAAGTCACGCCGCGAGCGAAGAAGCGGGTTTCCAGGTGCACGCCTGGCATTTACTTTGGCGACTGTCCCGGCAGAGTCTGCTTCGACCCCTGAGACTTTTTCTTCGGAGGTTTTCCTTCTTTCGCGTCTGCAACTGATTTCATGACGGCAGCAACCCCTAATGCACCTGCTGCTAGGGGCGCTCCGCCGGGCGTGACTGCTGCTGCTCCGGCCACCGCCGTTGCCGCTGCCGCAACTGCGTCTGGGTTTTGCATCGCGTAGTCGATGCCGTCCTTCACAACAGGGGCTGCCGCGCGGGCACCAGCAGCCGCACCCTTCGCAACTGTTTTCGCTCCGGAGGCAACTTTGGGAGCAGCTCGTTGCGCCACCTCGGCCGTCTTCTGACTGGCCTCCTTAGCCTCCTCAACCGCCCGCTGTTTGAGTTCTTTGGCACCCGCCGCGACCACTGGACCACGCGTCTTGATGACAGACGCTGATTTGCCACCGGCCGCCTTAGCTGCCGATGCGAGCTTCGGTGCTGTCTTTGCCGCGGCCTCCGCAGCCTTGCCCGCGAGCTCCCTCGTTTCGGCCGCGACCGCCGGGGCGTGCTCGGTCGCCTTGGCAGACAGTTCTTTGGCTTCATCCAAGATCTTCGTTGCGACGCGCTTAAAACCGCCGCCGCGGCGCTTTGGTTCCGACTGCCTCGCCGCTACCGCATCACTGTGCACCTGTTTTTGATCTTCCCGATCCTCGACCATGCCGTCCCCCACATTCCGTACTCGACTCACAGAACCCTATCGACGAGAAGGCGGGAAAGGAAGAGGCTCGAACAAATTGGATCTCACTGCTGAGTGGGTGAGCTGCGGCGTCGTACTACCCGCCTCTTGTGAGGCTCACCATTCTGCAGCTGCGGCACGGTGAGCCGATTGGGATTTGCCTTCCCGCCGCAACGCAGATCGTGCAGCCCCACTTGCCGTAGAACCATATGGCGGGATCCAATGCCGCACATGTCCCTTGCAGCGCCTCGGGACCAGACGCTCCAGAGCCTCGCACGTCACGTCTCCACGCTTCTTGAATTCCTTCACGTACCGCCTCCAGAGGTCTGCCATATGTGTCCGTCAAGCCAAGGAACTCGCTGACCTTGCGGACCTGAACGTCCACGGCAACGGGAAGCGAATCGATCGAGGAAATGCGAGCGCGTCCGGGGTAGGCGAGGATTCTCACCCACATCGCAGCGATTTTGGGGCCGGAGAGAAACGGAAAGCGCCGAGACCCTGCAGCGGTCTCGCCCTCTAGATCTGTCAGAATGTCATTCGCGTTGCCTTCGCCTTCATGTATCGCTTGATGAACCGCCGGAGCGACTGCTGCGTCGACGAGCGATTCGGCAATCCGCCTCCACGCCGCCGCGTCCGGAAGATGACGCTGGCTAACTCGATGGGTCATGAGGACGTCCCCGAGGTCGGTAAAGGAACGCGAACTTACGCTCCGCGGGTCGTAAACCCACGGGTTCGCCAGAAAGAGGTCCCGGCCCGCGAACCACAGCCGGTCCGCGTCGCGGGCTCGATCCATCGCACTGATGAAGGTCAAGAACAGCCTGATCTGCTCGTCACTAGCCCCTTTCGCGCGAAGCTCCTCCGAGGTAGCGACTTCGGGGAGGGAACCCCATCCTGGTCTCGGCGCGCCCGGGCGCGCCGAAAAGTCGAGGTTGCCGCTCATGAACAGATCGGTAATCTCCTTCGCCAGTCCACGAATGCGGACGCTCCCCTCTTCCACGTTGGCGCTCCCCGTAGCGCGAAGACGGGGGGGTTCGGTAACAACGACCGGATTCGCTCGTGCCTGTTCGTCGTACCAGTGCAGCTGTTCGCCGATCCGCAGCCCTTGCAGCGGGCACCCCACACCAGCGCCGGCCGATCCGAGAAGCTCGACCAACGGGTGGGCGTACTCCTCGCCCGCATGCAGCTCGAAGACTGTGCCGCGCAGCTGGCCGAGGCGGTTCTGCAGCTGTGCGATTACCTGCAGTGCCCATTCCCGCCGTTCCGCTGTTGACGCTTCTTTGAATGAGACGTCGTACGGATCTATTACCGACCGCGGTTCCACGATGCCGTGGAGAGCCGACAGAATGAACCACGGCTTACGCGTCGCCTGTGCATAGGCTCGACGACGTTCGAACAGCGGTGAAATGTAGAGGTCCTCGGCCGCCGAAGCCTCTCCACGTTTAGTCGAAACGCACCCGACGAGGACATCGGCAGAAAGAGTGGCGATCGTTGAAGTCGGAGCCGGCGCCGCCGTGCGAACGCGCTGGAAGCCAATCTGATCAGTGGGCAGCCCGGCGCGGCTGACGATATAGCCCGCGTCACGCCACGCCGTTGAGTAGGCATTCTTGGAGCTGTTCGACCAGAACGCCGGATATCGACGAGCAGACGCAGGAAGCGGCGCGCCGAGAATCCGCTCGATCTGATGAAGCGTCAGCACAACCCATGGCTCGCCCGAGGCACGTAGGTGAGAAGTAAGGCTCTCTAGGCGCCGCATGCTAGCTCCTCATCGGTGATCTTTCGCGCCTCCAGCTCGCCAATTATCCAGTAACCACGGCTATCTATCCCCGTCAAGGAGTGTTCGGTAAGCTGGCGGGCCCTACATATAAAGAGGCCGAGATGCCGCGTTCGACACCCAAAGTTCCACGCTGATGCCAGCGATCTATGTGATGTCCGAGCAGGGCACGAGCCTGGTTGAAATGACCGAGCTGCCTTACGAGCTTGAGGATGTGCTCCAGGCGTTGCTACAGGATTACCCTGATCTGCTATCCGGAGACAGTTCGAAGGCCGATCGACATCGCTACCTCCTGATCGGACGGGAAGTTGGCCTGGCGTCTGAACACCAAGGCGCCGAACGATGGAGTATCGATCATCTCTTCGTCGACGAGGACGGAGTTCCCACCATCGTCGAGGTAAAACGAAGCACTGACACGCGAATTCGCCGCGAGGTTGTCGGTCAAATGCTCGATTACGCAGCGAACGCTGTTATCTATTGGCCCGTTGAGCGTCTTCGCCAGCGCTTCGAGGATCGCTTCGGCGATCCCGCGCAAGCCGTCGCCGAGCTAACAGCTCAAGACATGGACGTTGACGAGTTCTGGGATCGAGTCAAAACGAACCTGCATGCCGGGAAGGTCCGGCTGATCTTCGTGGCTGATCTCGTTCCGCTTGAGCTTCAGCGAATCGTCGAATTCCTCAACTCTCAGTGCCGGTCAGCAGAAGTCTTAGCACTTGAGGTGAAGCGGTATGCGGGCGAAAGCTTCCAGGCTCTTGTGTCACGTACGGTCGGCGAAACGGCAGCAGCAGCGGAGACAAAGTCGACAGGTCCGCGATCCGAGAAACGGCAGTGGGATGAGGATTCCTTCTTCGAGGCCCTCGCAGAAAAAGTCCCTGATTCGGTCGTGGCGGCGGGACGACAGCTTCTCGACTGGGCCAACTCGCGTGATCTACGCCTGTGGTGGGGGCACGGCGCGAAGGAAGGTTCGTTCATGCCGATGCTTGACGTTAACGATCTACCCCACTGGACGTTCGCCGTTTACACGTACGGGGCCGTCGAGATTCCGTTCATTCAGATGGCGAAGTGGGGTCCGTTCGCGAACCTTGATTTGCGTCGCGAGCTATTGCGTCGCCTTAATCAGATACCGGGAATCGACATCCCCGTCGAAAGGCTAACGAAGCGGCCGTCCGTGCCGTTGGGAATCGTCGCAGGGGCGACCCCCAGCTTCCTGAACGTCTTCGACTGGTACCTCGACATGACGAGAACCGGCGGCGCGCAGGACGGAGAGCCAACCACCGCGTGACGCAGTGAACCGCATCCTTTGGCGCAACTCTGGTTACCGTCCAACGCGTAGTGCAAATCTGGAATGGAACCCCGCTGAATGAAAACGAACAGCATGGACTAAATCCCTCGGCACCCTGTTTGGACCCAGCAGGAAAGCAGCGTTCATCCAGCCGGGGCAAAGAGTGGTCAGCGGCAAAGATGTGCGACTACCCTCAACTACCGCATGTCCTGCACTGCAGTAACTGTCCATCGTTATCCTTGGCGTAACGCGCGAGTTCATGTCGAGCCGTTGATGCCAACTTCGGGTTCTTCGTGATGTCGTCACCATGACCCGGTTGAATATGCTCGCATGAAGTCTTGTGAATTATCCAGTTGGATCCGCTCCTATTGAGAATGAAGCCACCCGGGTCGTGACGAATGATCCAGCTGGCGTACTGCCGCTCGTCCGATAGTCGCTCCATTTCCCTACCTTTCGGTCCTAAGCTCCCACTTCGTAACCTTCATGCACCCGGGAGGAGCGGTGCAACCGGCGGTCTATCCCAGGTCGTCGTCAGCTAGCCGAGCCTTTACGTGGAGAGCAACAGCTGCTAGTGGTTCTCGATACCGACGAAGCATTTCCTCAAGCCGAGTCAGCAGCTTCGTCCGATAGCCGTCAAGATCAGTCCACCAATTGCTGTGATACATCACGTATTCGAAGCGCGGCCATCGCGGGCTGACGCGATACGGATGCCCTCCGTCTGACAATTCTGACGTTTCCAGTCGTCCAAGGACCGCGTCGGCGAGTACCGAGTCTGGGTCTGCGTACACACCTGTGAACGGGCACGTCTCTGTTTCCTCTTCAGGTGTGGCCGGAAGCGCTTGATGCCAGCCGAGGGCGATTCCGACGGGAGGATGTGACCCAGCAGTGATGGCGAACGGCGTCACCATCAGACAACGGTATTTCCGCAGGTCGCCCTTCCAAAGATTCCAATCCCCGCAGCGCTCACTTACTTCTTCCTGTAGGGATTCCATGAATTGTGACGTCGCGGGGCCCGCCTCGTACTGCAGCTTCGCCCACTGCTCTATGGAAGCTCGGTACGTGAGATAAAAGACGACTCGTTCGGTGAAGAATTCGTGGCCGTGCCCGCTTGCATGCAGCAGTTCGTTCTTCGACTGATTCATGCGTGATGCGCCTCCAACGTCCTCAGAAACTCGCCAGCCGCCGATCGTCCTCGACCACTTCCGCCAGCTTTGAGCGCCTCTCTTAGGTGACGCGTTATCCTTCTCCACGTATTGGGGATCCACTCGCGATTAGCTCCTGTTTGAGGAATGCGATCACCTGCCCGCGTGAGGAAAACGAAGGTTGTTTCTCCGTCGTTCCAGTTCATTTCTAGACGTTTGGCTTGATCGGGTTGCTCATTTGCGAAGATTTTCGCCTCAACAACGATCGTCCACCCGAGGCCGTAGACGACTATGTCCGCTCGAGTATCCGCGCGACAATCCTCCGGCTGGACGCGAATATGGCCAGCTTCGATCTCTCCTAAGGAAAACCGGTCGCGCCACTCGTGTAGCAGGCGGCTGAGGAATGTTGAACCAAGTCCGTGCGAACCCTCAGGATCCAAGAGCTACGCCAAGACACGGCACAGCCGCACCTCATCGTTCGTCAACCAAAGGATTCCCATAAGATCATGCGGACCCTTGGCCCATGATCCTGTTCGTCTAAGAGATTCCTCGACGTCTTGTAGATCGTGAACTAGACCCGCCCAGTCGCCGGGGACGACGTGGGCACGACTCTGCACACGTTGCCATGCCACAGATGCGGCTAACAGATCCCCCTGCCACGCCCGTGGAAGTTGCTCCGTCTCCACGCTGTCATTCTGCCAGGAGACGAGAACGATTCCCACCCGGCCTCCGAGCGGAATGGGGCGTCCTGAAGCGGCTATCGGATCTCATAGTCTGATTGCGCAATTCGAAGTCATAATGAGCTAGACGTGCCGACCTGCAACGATTCTCTGCACGCAGGATGTACAACGTATCGCCCATTTCCAACTTCGAGCGGGTACACCAGCCTCTGAAGGTTCGAATGCACCGCATACGAATAAGCTTCTCTTGCAAGTACCTTCTTTGCAACTATCGCCGCCTCATCGCCCTCGCGCTGCGAGTTTCGCTACTGCCGACATAAAGGAACCAAAGGTTCGGCGGGCAAGCCGAAGTCCTGGATCAGTTGGCGTCTGTGTCTGCCCGGATAAAGTCGTGTTCGTCATATGCGGCCCGGGCGTCGGCCGTCATGTTCACTTCTATCATCGCGATCTTGAAGGGCGCGATCGCGCCCTCGTCAAGCGCCCTCCGGTAGTCCACGCGGAAGATTTTGTGGTTGAAGTAAGGGTCGAGATGCTCTTCCACACCTTCGTCCTCGCGCTCATACGGATTCGGGGTGCGTGTCCAGCGCAGCAAGCGTGCTGTGCGTCACCGCATCCGGCGCCTTCTCGACTTCGTCCACGTGAAGGCGGCACACCACGCGTCGGCGACCAGCCGGGCGCGGCACAATGATCTGCCCGCGTTGCCGGGCCAAGACGTGGGAGTTTCTGATTCTGACGCGCCCTGAATCGATCGGTCAGGAGCCGCCAGCCCGCGTGCCACGCCAGTCGGTAACGATCTATCTTGACCTCATGGGCGCCAGCTGATGAAGTATCCACATGATGGGGAGAAGAAAGGGTCCAGTCCACGTTTGCAGGTGTGGTCACTGGCTCGCAGAACACGGGCCGAACAAGGGGAAGTGCGTGATGGCTGAGTGCTCCTGCAATCGGTTCGGCTACCGGGCCAGCGCTCCTCGAGAAACAAGAATTGTGTCGGGGGGCCTTCCTACCCTCGGCAAACACCACCGGTAACGTGCCGTACGCGACCCCCCGACGGCCGAAGGGCTCCGCTGGCGGAATGGTTCCCGCCGGGCGCCGAGATCGCACGATCTACAACGGTCAGCGCTCGATTTCCAAGGCCCGGTCGGACTGCGGGCGATGTCACGCGCCCGATCGAGGCTACCGCTGGTACGTGTATCGCCAGGGATGGGTTTGCCAACATTGCTTCATCCAGACCATGGAGAACCTCACTGTGAGGGCGCTCGACGTAAGGTGGGCGACGTTGCCTGCGACATGATCGTGACCGACCTCGTTACGAAGAAAGGGGGGCCGAAGTTCTTCGGAGTGGGGATTGTTGCCTCAAGTACGAGCCAGGACACTCGCAAGGCCGTCACCGTCGAGCCAGATCGAGAGGTGGCGATTCAGCGTCCTCGGTCTAGTTACCGAGCTCCGTCACGCTTCTGATCCTGGCCTCCAAGCTCGGGCCTGATCCGCAAGAGCCTTCCGTGCCTGTCTGATTCTCGGCGCCCACGGCGTGTCAACGTCCTTCAGATTGAGCGGGGGTTGCAACCGTGCCAGGACAGCCCGTTCGACTGCGATGAGCGAACCCGTCAAACCCGCCGGTTTGGACCAAACGGCGAGACGTAGGTGGCGCTCCATCCATTCAGTGAGCTTTTGGTCGTCCTCCGAAGATAGCCCGTAATTGGAATAGTGGCCGGGAGTCGTCGGATTTCGTGGCATCCCTCGAAGGCCGAGCCGGTGCGCGAGAAGTGCAGCGAAGGAGCGTCTCACAGTCGACTGGCCCGTCCGCCCATTGCCGAAGTGGGTCTTGATGTCTCTGGCGGCCAAACTGTCTTCCGCCTTGCCTACATACAGCGGCCGATCGTCCGGTGCCTCGCCGAGCCCAAGCTCTTGCCAGACCTCGTCGCCGTAAATCGCGTAGAGGCCAGGCCGTGCAGGCACATTTGCTTTCTGTTGAGCTAGCAAGACGGCGCGTTCGGGCGATAAGGAGGCGAGAGCGTCCAGGATCTGGCTCGCGTTCTCTGACAGTTCATCGTCCTTGAGAGCAGCGTTCTGATCTGCCGATCGTTGTTGCGAAGCCGGCGCAAGGTCGTGGTCTGTACGTCGTGTCGGAGTTGAGCTACCCAGGAGCTTGATGACCCCGCGCGAGACGAGTCGATCTACGTCGGAGCTTGTGAATCCCATCTGATCTGCGGCGTAGTCTGTAATGTAGAAACCCATCCGGCGCAACTGTGCCCGAAGCGACTTCTGGCGCGAACGATCTGAACGTCGCACCTCGTCGAGGAGCAACTTGATCTTCCCGATCTCCATCGTGGTGAAGCTGTGACGGTGCTCGCCCAAATCCGGACCCCCATGTTGGCCGGCCACTACGGCCCCGAAAGCACTGGTAGCTTGCCCTGCCACAACTATGAAGACAATCGGTTCCCCGGCATTTTACTCAGACCCACCCGCCACCATGAGGTGACGTTTTTGCGCCCGTTCTCGGCAGGCCGACTAATCTCATGTATGTAACTTCCGTCGCTCGACTGTAAAGCAATCAAAGACGTCGCACCTCATCCCTACGCTGGATCACGACAGAGAGGAGAGCGTCGTGATCGTCGGGCTGGGGAGTCACCACCAAGATGGGGTGACGGCATGGGCGTGGGCAAGCGAAAACGGACTGAAGGGTGGCGGGCTGTTCGTCGCCGACGGGCGACCGCCGCCCGAGGTTCAGGGACTCGTCGCCGCGCTCGATGAGGCGCTCGCCGCGCATGGTGATGCGGCCGAGCTCGACGTGCGCGTGCCCGACGAGCGCGTCGCAGCGGCCTTGGCCGAGTTCGGTTCCACCGCTGGTGGCGGAGCGCTGGCCGCGGCACTGCGGCTCGGGAGTTCCTCGACGCCGCTGCTCCAGGAGTGGCAGCGACGTCTCGGGCGCACCCGTTTGGTCACGCCGTGGCGGAACGGTCAGGAGACAGGCGTGCTCGTGCTGGCGGCGCGCCGGCTGGCGCGCTCGCTCGTCCGCGCGGCGGTCGGCGAACCGGCGCCCGCGCGGCTCACCCCGGCGCGCGTGCGCATCGAAGTCGGCGGTCACCCGCTGACGATCGCCACCGACGGCTCCAAAGGACGGGGTCCGGGCGGTTCGTGGGGCTGGGTGTCGGACCACGGCCACTACGGCCACGGCACCACCTCGCACGGTGAGATCGTCGGGCTCGAGCTGCGCGCCGTCCTCGCCGCCCTCGAGGCGGTCGACCGGCGCCAGCCACTCGAACTGCTCGTCGACTCCCGCGCCGCGCTCAACGAGATCGAATCTGTGTACGTCTACCGACGTGAGGGCTGGCTCCGCCGCGGGCGGCCGGTGAAGCACCGCGAGCTGCTCGAGGCGATAGACGTCGAGCTGCGGGGTAGGCCGGCGCGCCTCAGCTGGGTGCCGGCGCACCGGGGAATCGAGCTCAACGAATGCGCCCACCGCATGGCGCTGTTGGCGCGCCGGGCACACGACACGAGATACGGCGGGCCGCCGTACGACGCCGCCACTTTCGAACGACTGGCGCGGGGGATCGCGACGGATGCCATCGGGCATGGAGCCGTCCGAGTCGCCTGAGAACAAACAGAACGCACGGGGGGAGGAGAAGACATGGGGAGCATCAGGGGACGACTGCACGAGTACTCGGCGCGCCGCGCCGGGCGCAAGGACGGGCGCAGGGGGATCCCGGCGGGAGACGCGGACACTCATCCGTTCGAGCTGCTGGCGATCAAGCAGCGGGGCGACGAGGCGCTGTGGACGGTGGCGAAGGCCTGGAAGGAAGCCGACGCGGCTCCGATGGGGCGGGAGCACGCCCTCGACGACGAGGTCGGTCGCGCCGAGGCGGCGCTCGCCGAGCGGCGGGAGCGGTTCGCCGTGTCGGAGCGCGAGCGCACCGAGGAGGAGAGGCGGGACAAAGAACACCTTCGGACGCTCGAGCCACACGCCTCTCGTCGGTCGACAGGAACTTAGGCAACGGCTCGGTCCCGATCCGCCACAGGTTGAGCCGGTCGGCGTCCCAGCACACCCCGAAGGTCGGATCGGACGTGGGGCCGGCCGAGGTGTGGAGCTCGCATGCCGTGCACAGCACTTCGAGTTGGCCGACCGAGATATCGGGCAGCGCGCCGGGGATCAGCTCGCGCGCCAGCTCCGCGCCTCGGATCCCGTGATCGGGATCGCGATGTTCGTTCTCGCGCTGGGAATCGTGGAACAGCCCGAACAGAAAGACGACGATCGGATCGGCCGCCGGAACGGTGCGCAGCAACTCGAGTCCTGTCCACGCCACCAAGCGCCAGTGATGGGCGCCGTGGTGAAACGAATGGGCAAGCGGCGCCCGCCCTTCGATCAGCGCAGCTCGAGGCGACGCTCGAGCGGGAAGTCGATACTGGCGGCCGGACGAGTGGGTTCTTCCACTACTTGAACAGCCGGCCGAGCCCGCGCCCGGTCGCCTTCCCGACGATCCGGCGCGCCACCCGCTTGCCGACCGTTCCCCGCTTGACCGCGTTGACGTCGCCCAGGAAACGTGCGAGGAGGTAGAGGAAGCCGCGCGTCTTGTTGATGCTCATGGTGCACTCGCTTTCTTACGGCCCCAGCTCGGGGAAGTCGGACGGGTCGGTGGCGTTCGGTTCGTACCGGTCGTCGTAGGAATAGCGGCGGCGGGGAGCGGTCGGCCGTCCCAAGAGGTAGTTGCGGACGTCGATCAGCCACCTCAAAAGCAGCAGCG
Source organism: Fimbriimonadaceae bacterium (assembly GCA_035540435.1). GTDB lineage: Bacteria > Armatimonadota > Fimbriimonadia > Fimbriimonadales > Fimbriimonadaceae > DATLGQ01. Next base: position 1,909 of record DATLGQ010000008.1, on the reverse strand, counting down.
CCATGGGGATGACGATGAACCAAAAGATTGCCCCCAACACCATCAACCCAACGAGGCGCTGCATCACTTTCCCCTTTCCCTCACCTCCCACCATACGGCGGCCCTGCGACACAAAGAAGCTCGCTGGGGGCGTCGCACCCTTCCCGCTAGGCTTCGGAAGCCGGATAAAGGAGCGCAACCGATGGCCGACGGGAGCCCCCGGAAGGAGCGCCGGCGCGAGCCAACCCGTAAATCGATGATTAGCGCGAAAGGAACTTCGAAAGATGCCTCCGGTAACCGAGCCGGCGTTGGGTGAACGTTTCCGAGAAGCACTGCTGTATGCGGCGGAGCTCCACGCAGGGCAGACGCGAAAGGGCGGCACGATCCCCTATGTGGGGCATCTCCTCATCGTTGCCGGCACCGTGATCGAGTGGGGCGGGACCGAAGACCAGGCGATCGGCGCAATCCTGCACGACGCGATTGAAGACCAACCGCACCAGAATCCCGAGGGAGTGATACGGCGTCGGTTCGGTGATGCCGTCGCCGATGTGGTGATCGGGCTCAGCGACGCCGACGTGCTGCCGAAAACGCCGTGGCTCGAACGGAAGCAAGCGTACTTCGAGCGCCTCGAGAAGGAGCCGCAAGACGTGGTCGTCATTTCCGCCGCGGACAAGTTGCACAACGCGCGCGCGATCCTGGCGGACTTCGTGGCCGAAGGCGAGTCTCTTTGGCCCCGCTTCTCGATTCCGGACCAGGGAGCCGTTCCCCAACTGTGGTATTTCAACAACCTGCTCACGATCTACGAGCGGAGGCTGCCGAAGAAGTTTACTTGGGAGCTTCGCGCTACGGTTGAGGAACTCGCTCGGCGGACGAACTTGTCTCTCAACGACCTTCCCACTCCCGAGCGATCGCCGGGCGAATAAGATCCGACGGTTGCACGCTATTGGTGGACTCCTCGCCCGCCGCGGCACGTGCCTCTACCGGGACCTACGACTACTCTTAGCGAGCAAGGGGGAGACGCAGGTAAAGGGGGGTTTGCGTGGATGAGCCTTTGAAGCACATCGTCTACGGCCGGCTGCGCGACGCGGACCTATTGAAACAACCATGGAGCAGTCTCGTCATCGGTGCCTGCGAGGGCGCCGAGTATCTCGCCCAGTCGCTCGGCCGGTCGGCCGCTCCGGCGACGGCGCTCCCGGAGATACCCCCGGCCGAAACCCACCCCGTACGCGCCTTTCTCACCGACATCACCGTGCAGGGATTCCGCGGCATCGGGGCCGAGGCGAGCCTCGAGCTCACGCCGGGGCCGGGGCTCACGCTCGTGGTCGGGCGCAACGGCTCGGGGAAGTCGAGCTTCGCCGAGGGCCTCGAAGTCCTGCTCACCGGCGACAGCGGCAGATGGTCCGGGCGCGCCAAAGTGTGGAAGGAGGGGTGGCGCAACCTCCATCACCCGCACCCCGCCTTCATCGAGGCCGAACTTGCGCGGGAGAACGGCGCGCCGACGCGCGTGACCCGCACGTGGGCCCAAGACGCCGACGTCGACTCCGGCACCGTCACGGTCCAGGAGCACGGCAAACCGAAGGCGGGCCTCGACTCACTCGGGTGGGGCGCGGCGCTGTCGAACTACCGGCCGTTCCTCTCCTACAACGAGCTCGGCTCGATGCTGGACGAGGGTCCGTCGAAGCTGTACGACGCGCTCTCGGTCGTGCTCGGGCTCGAGGATCTGGTGCAGGCGCAAGGGGTACTGGCGGACGAGCGCCTGGCGCGCAAGAAGGCACTCGATCGCGCCAAGGACGTGGCGAACGAATTGATCCGGCGAGCCACCGAGCTGCAGGCCACAGGCGACGACGAACGCGTCGGACGCGCACTGGAGCTGCTCTCCGCCAAGACGTGGGACGCAGACGCCCTCGAGGAGCTGGCGATGGGCGCCGCC
>DATLGQ010000007.1:0-1773 GCA_035540435.1 Fimbriimonadaceae bacterium | reverse complement strand
GCTCTGTCTGGGCCAGATCCACAAAAGGAACGCCCATCTGCTGCGCCTCGCACCGCAGCTTGTCCTTGAGCGTGATCTTGTTCAGCCGGACCAGCAGCTCACCCAGTGGCTCGGTCGTGTCCTCGCGCTGAGCCAGGATTTCACCAAGCTCCTGGGGGCTGAGGTAGCCGGCTTCGACGAAGATGTCGCTGATCGGGCGATCGATGATCATGGCGAGTGAGGGGTCGTGATCGTCGGCGTGACCGTGATGATCACCTGCCCCGACGATTTACTCTTCTTGCGCCGCTTGAACAGCTCGCCCAGAATCGGAACTTCGCTCAAGATCGGAACGCGCTCGATGTGAGAGATTTCCTCATCCCGGAAGAGCCCTCCAAGTACGATGGATTCGCCCGGGCGCACCCGAACGGTCGTCTGGGCCTCCCGCGTGGCGATCTGCGGATAGCTCGCCCCATTGACCTCCAGGAACCCGGTGATCGTTGAAACCTGCGGGTAGAGGCTGAGGGTCATGCTCCCGTCGCTGGCCACCGTGGCGGCCACCTGGAGGTAGATGCCGACTCGCTCCTCCTCCTTGCTGAAGATCGGGCTGTTCGCCTGACTGTAGCCCACGAGCACCGGAAAGTTGATGCGGCTGCCAATCAGCACGAACGCGCGCTCCCCGTCGAGCAGCGAAACGCTCGGCGCCGCGAGCAGCTTCGCGTGGTTGCTGGTTTCGAGCGCTTTGATCGCGGCGCTGAAGCTGAGTGGGCTCCGATCGAACGAGCCGAAGTTGATCCCGTTCGGACGGTCCTCCGTCACGCTGAAGCCACCGAAGTTCCACGACAAGCCCAACTCCTTCAGGGCGTCGTTCGAGATGTCGTAGATCGTCACCGAAATAGTGATCTGGGTGCGCGCCACGTCCAACTGCCGGGCAAGCTCGAGCGCCATCGCCACCGCGTCGGGCGGCCCACTGATTACCAGAACTCGCGAAGCGACGTCGGCCGATGGATCTCGCTCCAAGATCGTGGTCGAGGTGCCGGTCGCCTTCGAGCCATCCTGATTGGCAATGTTTGGGCTCACTTGGGCCGGGCCCGCCAAAAGGGAGAGGTTGCGCCCAGGGAGCAGCTTCTCGATCGCCGTTGCGATCTGACTGCTGCTGACGAAGCTGGTGCGGTAAGTCTGCGTCACGTGCGCCACGCTTGGGGCCGGCACGGGCTGGGGTCGCGCCCGCTCCCACTCCAGCGGGTAAGCCGCCTTCAGCCTGTCCTCGCTTGCCAGGACGAACGTGTTGCCGATTTTGAGGTGGGCCATGCCGGTCAGCGCCGCAATGTGGCGGATCATCTCGCCCAAAGGAACGTCGGTCAGCCGCAGGGTGAGCTTGACGTCGCTGGGAGTCAGCAGCATCAAGTTCGCCTTCGTTTGATGGCTCAGAATCTGGAGGATCTTCGCCGGGTCTTCCTGCGTCGCGTTCACCGAGCAAAGGATCTCGGACGGCTCCTTCGGCTGGGGCGCCGGAGAGGGAGCAAGTTGGTCCCCCTGGCGAACGACCGCGACGCTCGGGAGGAACCCGAAGACCGACGGCCGGATGTCCGGGATAACGGCGCGAGCGCCTAACCAGGCGCCGAACAATGCGGTTTCAAGAATCATAGTTTCAACGTCTCCCCCATGCCGAGGTGGCGCGTTTGATCAGCGGCCCGAAGGTGAACCCCATCGTCGTCGATCCGCGCGACGGTCCAGTTGCCCAGTAGCTTGTCGCCTACCCGGTACTCGCGGGAAGGCAGCGCATCCACCGTGATC
>DATLGQ010000006.1:0-7378 GCA_035540435.1 Fimbriimonadaceae bacterium | reverse complement strand
TCCCTATAGCGCGCCCCTTCCCCGACGTTGATGCCTCCCCCGAAGAACAGACTGCCTGGCGCGATCCGCCGGAGACGACTCACCCCCTCATCGAAGCCTCCCACGTTCATCGCGCCAATCAAACGCGCGCCTCCCCGGGGGCTCCAGGGAGCCTACGCATGTTCAGACAGGGGTATGAGTTTCTCGCCGGGATCGGCCCCGATGGCCCCCATCTAGGGCTGAACTTCGTTAGCTTCCAACGCGACCTCAGGGTCTTTCAACACGTCATGCATCTTCCGGGATGGCTGGGAGACGTGAACTTCGGGGGCGAATCGGGGAGCGCGAATGTGACCCGCGCCCCGTCGTTTCTAACATTGGATGCGGGAGGCTTCTACGCGGTCCCGCCCCAGGCACAGGGGTTCCCAGGTGCGACTCTCTTCGATACGTGATCCGTACTACACGCCGAATTCGGCCCACAGAGTGGTCCAAGATCCGCCACGACAGCTCATTCTCGCTGAGATCGGTGCGCCCGGTGCCCCCAAAGTCGGATTTGCCACCGGCTCGGAAATCTAGGGTCAGCAGATGTTCGGTCCCCGAAGGGAACCAAGCGATCTGGCCGTAGTGCTTTGACTTGCCAGCCTCGAAGATCGTGCGGGCAGGTCCTGGAGGAGGGTCGTCCACGTTGAGACCGGTGGAGGTGAAAACCTCGTAGGCGGGATCGTCGGCGCGATCGATATTGAAGTGGCCCAACACGATGAGATTGTGAGGCCGCTCCTTCTGCTGCTCGGCCCAACTCCCCATCCACCGCGCGATCGCCCCCAGCTCTGGTAGACGGTCCTTGGGGGTCTTTCCGTAGAGCACGTGCAGGGTGACGAGGATGAAGGTCTGTTGCTCGGAGCGCACCTTGGCCGCATAGGGGTGCGGGAACTGTTTCTCCAGCGCATCGAGCATGACCTCCCGAGCCACTCCTGGGGAACGACCAGCTCGCACGCGAGCCCAGAGGGCTCGGCCCCACGGCGTCGAACAAGAAAGCCATGCGCCCGATGTTGCCCGGGCGCCCTCGCGTGACGTCGATGATGAGAAACGCCGAGTGACCCCCAGCGCCTTGAGCATGTGGCGAAGACACTTGATGTTGCCCTTGACCTCCTGGAGAGCCACGATGTCGAAGCGGGCCACGATCTCTTGATGCCTCTCCAGACGCCCGCGACCGAGGCCGTGGTGCGATACTTAGAGTGTGATTCCGACCGCACTCCTCGCCGGTATCGTACTGGGTCGCTGGTGGTGGACGTTCCTGCTTGTCGGAGCTGCTTGGGCATTGCTGGTCGTGGTTGATGGAGCTTGCCAAGGCTTCTGTTCGCTGGGCGCGTTTGCGTTAGGTTCTCTAAACGCGGCGATGGGAACGCTGGTTCATCAGGCTGTGCGAGCCATTTTCAGCCGGACAACCGGGAGCAGGCCCTGATCGATGAAGCTAATGGCATGCTTAAGTGCCGAGGCGCTGCGTCAGCTACCCAGGAGGTAACCGCGCCCGAGCGGGTAGGGCGCCCGCCCTCGCATGCCACCGGGCGAACTCCTACCGCCTACCTACCTAGTTGCACCATAGACGCCAGATGGAGCAAAAGGGTCCACCCCTGCCACGGCTGGCGACGCCGCGAGCGACACCAGGCCTAGGGCCAACGCGATGACTCGAGCGCGCATCGATTCACCTCCTTCCAACCTATACAGAATGAACACGATAGTTAAGCCCTGCGTCAAAACACCGGGTTGGGTACCCTTGCGGCCATGCCGAGATTGATCAGTGAGGTAGACCCACGTGCTCTGGGCGAGCGGATCAAGAGGTTCCCGCGGGGAGCATGGCTTGTCGCAGAGGCTTTAGCCGCTCCTCGCTACACAGCCGCCTACATCAGTCATCTCGAGAAGGGCAAACGGACCGCTTCGCCCGAGGCGATCGAGCACATCGCGGCGAAGCTGGGGGTCGAGATCGATCAGCTGATGACCGGCCGCGAGCCTCGAAGGCGGCTCCAGCTGCAACTCGAGGTCGACAGTGGCGTAGCTTCACTTCGGCCACCTAGAGGAAGCTAGGGCTGCCTTCGAGCGCGTTCGGAAAGCGTCTCGACGGGAGGGATTCACGCGTGTGCACGCGGCCGCCGAGGAAGGCCTCGGCAGGGTCGAGAAGAAGACCTGGAACTGGAGCAATGCGATAGCCCATTCGAGACAGCAGAAGATCTTGGCGGACGAGCGTCCAGAGGTTCGCACCTCAGCGTTGGCGGAACGAGCCGGATGCCTGTTCATGCTGAACGACATCAACCTCTCGATCCACGTGCTCGAGACACACCGCGTGGAGCTCGAGACGGGTGGGTCTCCCGACCCCGCCGCACTCCTGCAGGTGTATTCGTACCTGATCCCCTCCTACTCCGAAGCGGGACTACCCGACAAGGCGGCCGAGATCGCGGACGAAGCCCATCGTTTGGAGACGCGCGTCCAAGATCCCGAGCACGTCGCCTGCCTCAACATCAACCGCGCTCAGATCCTGATCGAGCAAGGGTCGAACGGACGAGGCCATGCATGCTCTGAGGCGCGCTGAGGAACTGTTCAGATCGATCGGATGGCGCGCCTCGGCGCCGAAGGCCGCGGTGGCACGAGCGGACCGCAGCCGTCGAGCGAGGGGATCTGGCCGAAGGGGAGCAGCGAGCTGCGACGTGGTCGCGGAACTCGAGGAAACAGCAAGCGTTCTCGACCAGGTACGGGAGCTCAACCTCCTGGCCCGGATCGCGCGGCTACGGGGGTCGCTCGACCATGCGTTAGAGATCCTCGATAGGTCGACAGGTTGCTCAAGAGCCACAGATCCATTGAGGTGGCGTGGGCGCTTCGGGAGCGGGCCCCTCTGCGAGGCGAGCGGGGGGATCTCCCAGTCGCGGAGAAGCTTCTGAAGAGATCGCTCAAGGTCTACCGCGAGGGTGCCTCTCCGGAGCAGATCGCGACGACATCCGCCTATCTCAGAGACTTCTTGGCCAAGCAGGGACGCGCCGACGAGGCGCTCAAGATCTACCGCCAGGGCCTGGAGAAGGTCGAAGACCTAGCTGTGTAGCATCGAACCCAGCGGGCCGAGCGCCTGCCCCAACGCCCAGGACGGCCGGCGGTTCGCCTTTCTCCCTACTCAAGCATCAAGTGCATCCTCCCGGACACGGATCCGCGACGCGGCAGCACCCGTATCCGCCATTGAACCTGGACACGAGCCCTCCGCGCTCCCGGCGCTAGATCAACTTCCAGGTTTCCAGACGAGCCACCAGGTGACAGACGCTGGTGGAAGACTATCCAGTTCGTCCACGTGCTCCGACGTGTTCGCGATCTGTACCACAGGCGGACGCGGGCGTCGGGGTCATCGGTCGCAGCGTCAAACGTGAGTTCGGTTTTGTGCCTTCGGCTACGAGCGGACCAACCTGATCGCCAGATTGCGCGAAGGGGTCCAATAGGCTTTTCTGCACCTGTCACGAAATAGAGTCGGGATTCACACCCACCTCCATCCATCCAAATCCCGGCGCCCTGCACCTCTGTCGCCGCCTTTCCATCGCAAGCGCGAGCTTGATAAACGGACTCCCCAGAAGAGAGAGCGAGACCGGAGAGACCGGAGAAACCGGAGAGCGAGAGTGCTGTTAACAACCGAAGCATGGATGTCACGCGCGGAGAGGGAGTGCCCGGGGTTTTCCCGGGCACTCCCTCTCTCATTAGTTATACGTCCTTCGTAGTCTCTTGTGGAAATGTAACAAATTCGCACAGCCGCCGTACCACTTGACATGCCACTTGCCCGACAAGTCTCCGTTATTCCATCCGGCCGCCGTGTTCTTAAAGTAGTCCGCGTGAGTGTCGATGCCCACGCAGAAGATTCCGTTCCGAAAGTGAGCGTCGGTTTGGCTCCATGCACCTGTTGGATAAGAGGCCGCCCCCACCAACTCCCCGCGCTGCTGGTGGTCGGTCAGTTGCCACCCGCTGCCGCTATACCACCCGACGCTATCCGTCGCGTCGCCCGTCGTGACGTTGCTCCAAACTCGAGAGCCGTTCCAGTCCCACTTGATGAAATTCGTCACCCTCGTCACATCAATGCACGCCGGGTCTTCGAGCCACGACTTGAGGTTGCCCTCGCTATGCTGCCGAGCGCCCGGGAGGCTCAGCGAGGGGGCAAGGTCCGTGCCGACGTACGAATCCAGTGGCAGGTCGACCCCACCTTCTTCCGATCCCCCTCCTAGGCACGCGACATCTTGTTCCCTAGTCTCGGCCTGAAGGACCCAACCTGGCGGCGTGCCAATCTCTATAACCGTCTCGCAACGGCTCTCATTCACCGCCCGTTGAGCTACCTCCACCACCTCCTGATCCTCTGCGAGACGCAGTTCGCCGCTAAAGGTGCACACGCCGCGATCGTTGACGTCGCCTCTCACCAGTTCTCTCCTCGAGTCGAGGAGTTCATAGCTGATTGGAAACACAAGCCAACCCGCCCCCTCCCCAATCCGTGCTTCCATCGCTTGCACAGGTGCGGCTGACAAAGCCAATGCTAAGAGTACGGTGACTCCTGCAACTAACTGCGCTGTTCTAAGTCTCACAAATCCCTCCGGTTAATCATCCAACGCAAATGTCGATGGGGCCGCACTGCTTAAGACAATTTTGCTTGCTCTTGCTTCCTCCCTCCCCGACCAGATGCGCGTGCCCCACCGTTCGACTAGGGCCGACACGCAACGGCGCCGACCTCGTCACTTAACTACAAGTATTACCCGATGTCTAGATAAAGTTTACTGCAGGGTTTCCCAAGGAAGCACATGGAAGAGAGACTCCAGTGGTGGGCTTTGACCACGCCACCTCACCTGTCTAGGCGAGTATCGCGCGCGAGGTGAACCGCCCGGTCTCATAGAGGCTCTGGTCTTCCGCCGGTTTGACGGAGTTTCGTTATTCGATTCCTGTGTCACATGAACAAGGAGCACAGGATCGGAACACGGGGCTATTCGCCGGAGTTCCGTCGCAAGGTTCTTGATCTGATCGATGCCGGTCGCACGATTGCCGACATCGATCTCCGCCGGGATCTGGAGATCAGCAGTCAGACGATCTACAACTGGCGGCGCCAAGACCGCGTCGATAGAGGGCTCGAGCCGGGCTTATCCAGTGGAGAGCACGCGGAGCTGCTGGCGGCGAAGCGTCGGATCGCCCAGCTCGAGAACGAACTCAACATCGCGCGCCGAGCAGCAGAGCTGCTTAAGGATGTGAAGCCCCCAAAAGTCCGGTACGCGGCCATCAAGGTCATGGCCGCGGAGAAGCTTCCGATCCAAAGCGCGTGCAGGATCCTTGACGTCTCGGAGTCGGGCTTCTACGCGTGGCGCACCAGGCCGCCATCCGAGCGCGCCATCCGTCACGCATGGCTCACCGATCTAGTCACCGAGATCCACGAGACCTCCCGCCAGACCTACGGGAGCATTCGCGTGCACGCGGAGCTCACTCTCGGCAGAGGGATCGACGTCGGCCGTCACCAGGTGGAGCTGGTCATGCGGCCTGCCGGCCTGAGAGGCGTCGTGGGGCGAGGAAAGTGCCCTCGCATCGAGCGCGCCGATGCGATCGCGCTGGACCTCGTCGACCGCGCCTTCGGGCGCAGCGAGCGGGATCAGCTGTGGGTTACCGATATCACCGAGCACTGGACTCGGGAGGGAAGGCTTTCTGCGTTGTGCTCGACGTCTTCTCGCGTCGCGTCGTGGGCTGGTCGATCGACTCGTCACCAACGGCAGGGTTCGTCACCAACGCTCTGAGCATGGCCATTAACTCGCGCAACCCCAACCCGGGAACCTTGATCCACTCAGATCAGGGCACCCAATTCACCTCGTGGGCGTTCACGCACCGCGCCAAAGCATCGGGTCTGGTGCCGTCGATGGGATCGATCGGCGACTGCTACGAATAAGCCGTTCTCCTTCGATGCAGTCGAAAGTACAACAGGGGCAATGTTTAGTCCCCGTAAGAGCACTGCCCTTCGTGTGCGAACGTGGCACCTGGTTCACAATAAGTCCCGTAGGCGGGATTTGGAGAGTACGAGGGATTCTCACAGCCTCCAGGGTCACATAGCACTCTGTCGGATGCTGCTGCAGTTGATTGGGATCTGAGTTCCTCAAGCTGAGTTGCTAGCCGCTTGACCTCTCGCTTCAGCTTCCTCTCGCTTCGTCGTGACCTGTTGATTCTTTTCATCAGCTGGTCATTGGTTTCCTCGAGAGACTCGATTCGCGAGTCACTATCATCAAGTAGGTTCACAAGCTGCTCCGTTGCCTCAGAATCAGTCCTCGTGTCCCGGCTATCGTCGGAAGTGACCTTCCCAACCGCGAAGCCCGCGCCTCCGCCCGCGAGTAGCCCGACGACAAGCAGGGCGATCACTCGTTCACCCGCCACGTTCATGTTCTCCAGCTCCTAGATCAATCACACGCTCCCCAACACATCGTAGAGCAATCCCTCCTCACGACACCTTAGGAGCCTCCATAACTAGGGGAGCGAGCCCCATAGGTCTCGACACTTTCTCCGGGACAAGGTTCAACGCCACTACCTCGCCCACCTCCAGCTGGCCAAAGCCGACCTGCTCTCGGAATGGCAACCAAGAGGACTGAGCGAAGCTGGACTCTCCTCACGCAACCTCCTCCAGTGGCGTCAGTGATGTGCACTGCCGGTGCTCGACCACGGGCACCGATGAAGTCCCAGTAGTGGCAGTGGGACCAGATCTCATAGTCGAGCCCGAAACGGTGGTCACGGACCACAAGCCAGAACCCGTCCGGACCCCAGCCACCGCATGTGGGGTCACCGAGACGTGCTCGTAGTCCTCGAGAGACTCGGCCAAGCGAGTGAACGCTGGAGCTAGGGAAATCTCGTCGGGAGGGAGGCGATTCGTTCAGATAGTGGTTCACGAGGTCGGCTCAAGTGATTCCTGGCAGCGCCTCCCAGCTTGGCTTCCGCCGCATTCGAGTGAGTTCTTCTCTGTTGCCCGTCGACGTGTTTGCGCACGTCGTCATAGAGGTGATGAAGGCAAGGGACCCGGATTGCCCGCAGCGGGAGTGACGCGCGGCACGCATCCCGTCGGCCCAGGTCCGGCGATAGAATCAAGTGAAATGACAGACGCAGGTAAGACCCCCCGCCGCGCGAAGAAGTTTCTAACCCGACTATTGTCTACGCTGCTGGGATTCCTGCTCACGGCGAGTGGGTTCCTCGTCGAGACAAATCAGCACGTGTCGCGCATGGCAGGAACGCTATAGCCGATTCATCTATTCCGACTGGATCCAGAACGTGCCGTTTGTCGGACAGACACTTCAAGAGATCGAGTTGGTCGTCGGACAACTCCTATATAGCATTCGCCTAGCGTCAATCCAGTCGCGTGGGAACTCTTCGTTGTAAG
>DATLGQ010000005.1:0-23864 GCA_035540435.1 Fimbriimonadaceae bacterium | reverse complement strand
CTGCATCCCGGCCATTGCTTCTCGGTGGAGCCGGGCGTGTACTACCCCGGGCGATTCGGGGTGCGGATCGAGAACATCGTCACGTGTACACAGGACGGGCACCACAGCTTCAACGCGGAGCCGTCGGCGGAGTTGCAGGTCCTTCCGGGCGGCGGCTAGAGGGTGCGGCTGCAACGGTTCGCTGAGCTATCCGAGCGCGTGCTTGGTCGTCTCGTCGCGGTGCTTCTTGAGGTACTTCATGAAAGGGGTGCCGCCGGTGCCGACCTTGGCCGGGTTGGAGGGGTCCGTTTGGTGCTGTTTGAAGATGTAGGTGGCCGCGTACTGGAGGTGCAGCGTCCGGAACCTCTCCACCCAGCCTACGCATGCGTCGTAGAGGGCGACGGTCTTTTTCGAGCAGTTCTTTAGAAACTCCCGCATGGGCGGGCCGGCCTCGACCGCCTCCATGAAACCGCGGTGCTTGGGCGGCATGTACTCGCGCATTTCGAGCAGGTAGGTCTTCAAGATGTCCTCTTCGTGGAACACCCCCAGGAGAGCGTCGAGGGTCGGGATGATCGAGGATTGCGCTCCGGTCTCGCCGCGGAAGGCCTGAGGCTTGCCGGCGTACTCCTCCACGCCTTCGTAAACGAGCCCCTCCGGTAGGGCGGGATTGTTCTTCCAGCCGTGGATATAGGGCCGCACGCGGTGGTAGTAGACGTAGGGGTCGCAATGCTCCGGCATGCGCGCCAACGAATCGTACATCGCCTCCAGCCCTTTTTCGATCTTTGCCAGGGAGGTTGCGAGTGCGGCCTCGTCTTCGGCATAGAGAGCTCGCTGCGCTTCGGGCACTTCCCGGATGACTGCGGCCGCCTTGGCTTCGATTTCGACGTGGATCAGGATGAACCACTCCTCGTCGATTCCTCCCAGAAAGTTCTGGATGAGTGCGATGTTGCCGCACGCGATCGGCCCGCTCTGTTCCAGCCGGTACCAGTTGTCGAGCGCGTAGCTCGCGTAGGAGAGCACCGGTGGGCGCCCGAGCTTGCTGGCCACATGGTGCCATGGCCGGGCCAGGAAAGCCGGCAGCTGATGAACGGGCTCCCGCTGCCCCCAGACGTAAGCGTGCCCCAGATAGGAGAGTAGAAGCATGGCCCGCCGGTCCATCGCCTCGTGATGCAGAAGCGACACGGGGAAGGGGGGTAGCTTCGCCAACAGCTCGCGAACCCGGTCGCTGACCAGCAGCTTGGGCAGGCACGCCGCGGCCTCCTCCCAGTAATCGAAGGGAGTCGGCAGGCGCCGAAGCGGGTCCTGGTGAGGCAAGAAGCCCCGCTCGTGATGCAAACCGAAGGCTTCGAGATCTGCGGCGGGTGCCGCTGCGCGGGCTTCATACATCGTCGTACACCTAGTCGAGAATGTCGGCTCTGACACTCTGACGGGAGAGGATACCGGTTCGTACCTCCCGCTCGCGTTTCGGTACAGGGGGAGCCTAAGAGATCGCGTCGATCCGCCGCGCCAGTTCGAAGTCGTAGGGGCTGAGGCCGCCGACGTCGTGCGTGTTCATCGAGACCCGCACCTTCTGGTAGCCGATCAGGATGTCGGGATGATGGTTCAACTCCTCCGCCACCTGGGCGACTGCCGAAGCGAACGCGGAGCCGGCAAGGTAGCTCTCAAAGCCGAACGTCTTGACAAGCTGGCCGTCCTCCACTGCCCATCCAGTCAATGATCCCAGCGCCTCCTCCACCTCGCTATCCGACAGCTTCACGTACCTGAGCTCCATCGTTTGCCTCCAACAGCGGCGGGTACACTCGATCCAACCCGCGCGACTACCTGTGGGCATTCTAGCGCCCCGGGAGACGCGCAATCGCCAGGCAGGACAATGACGTCAACAGCAAGCGCTCCTATGCATGTTCTCTCCTCGGACCAGACCCACCGCAACCTCAGCGTCGCGGAGTTGGTCGAGCATGCTTTGGCCCACGAGGAAGCCCAGTTGGCGGCAAGCGGAGCACTGGTGTCGCGGACGGGCAAGTACACCGGCCGGACGCCGAAGGACAAGTACGTCGTGCGCGAGCCTTCCAGCGAGAGCGATATCTGGTGGGACAACAACCGCCCGATGGAGCCGGAGACGTTCGCGAGGCTGCGCGACAAGGCGCTTCAGTTCCTGGCGGACAAGCGCAAGTACGTGGTCGACACCTACGGAGGCGCCGACCCGAACCACCGCATCAAGGTCCGCTTCATCGTGCAGAAGGCCTGGCACGCGCTGTTCGTCAAGCAGCTTTTGATCCGGCCGGCTCCACAGGAGCTCGTGACCTTCGAGCCGGAATGGACCATCATCGACGCCTGCGAGCTCACGGCCGATCCCGAGTCGGACGGCACGCGCAGCGAGGCGGTGATTGCGCTCAACTTCGCCGCGCGGGAGGTGCTCATCATGGGCACCCAGTACGCGGGCGAGATGAAGAAGAGCGTCTTTACGATCCTGAACTACCTGCTGCCCCTCAATGGCGTGCTCAGCATGCACTGCTCGGCCAACATTGGGCCGGACGGCGACACGGCTCTCTTCTTTGGGCTGAGCGGCACCGGCAAGACGACCCTTTCCGCCGACCCTGAGCGCCGGCTGATTGGCGACGACGAGCATGGGTGGACCGAGAAGGGCGTGTTCAACTTCGAAGGGGGCTGCTACGCCAAGTGCATCAAGCTGAGCAAGGAGGGTGAGCCACAGATCTGGGACGCCATCCGCTTCGGCTCGGTGCTGGAGAACGTGGTGATGGACGAACTGCGTCAGCCGGACTTCGACAGCGGGGCCATCACCGAAAACACACGCGCGGCCTATCCGGTCGACTACATCGACGGCGCCGTGCTGCCGAGCCTCGGCGGCCACCCTCAGAACATCGTCTTCCTGACGTGCGACGCCTATGGCGTATTGCCGCCGATCTCCCGGCTGAGCCGGGAGCAGGCGATGTTCCACTTTCTGAACGGCTACACAGCGAAAGTGGCCGGCACGGAGGCGGGGATCAAGGACCCCGAGGTGACGTTCTCCACCTGCTTTGGAGCGCCGTTCCTGCCGCTGCGCCCTAAGGTGTATGCGGATTTGCTGGGACAGAAGATCGACCGCCATGGCTCGCGGGTCTGGCTCGTGAACACTGGCTGGACCGGGGGCCCATACGGGGTCGGGTCGCGGATGAAGCTGGCTTACACGCGAGCCATGATCCGTGCCGCCTTCAAGGGCGAGTTGGACAGCCTGGTGTTCGAGCAGGATCCGGTGTTTGGCCTCGCGGTCCCCACCTCCTGCCCTGGCGTGCCATCGGAAATCCTCATGCCGAGGAACACGTGGTCGGACCCTGGGGCCTACGACCAGACGGCAAACGAGCTGAAGGCGATGTTCGACGCGAACTTCCAGAAGTTCGCCTAGGGCCTGACCTCGCTCCAGATCCGCTCGAACTCGGCAACTAGCTTCTCCATAGCCGCGAAGCCGCGGCGCCAGAACACTTCCGAGCGCAGATCAATGCCAACGGTCTCCATGAGCTCCTGAGGGCTGCGGGAGCCTCCCAGGCGCAGGAGCTCGACGTAGCGGTCTGCGAACGACTGACGGTCCGGCGCATCCTTGGCCATCTGGTACAGCGACAGCACCAGTAGCTCGCCGAACGAGTACGCATACACGTAGAACGGCACCGAGATGAAGTGTGAGACATAGCTCCACCACATCCGATGCTGTTCTCCCAGTTGAACCGAGTTGCCGAACATGGCCTGCAGCTCTTCGTGCCAAATGTCGCCGAACTCCTCCGGCGTGAGCTCGCCTTCTGTCCGGCGCTTCTCGTGGCACCGTTGCTCGAACCGGAACATCGCCGCCTGTCGAAACACGGTCGCGAAGACTCCTTCGATCTTCTCGGCATACAGGGCGAGGCGGTCTTTAGGCGAGGCGCCCTCTACGAGCTTCTCGAACACCAGCATTTCCCCGAAGGTGCTGGCCAGCTCGGCGAGCGGCAGCGTTCCGTGGAAGTTGAAGTAAGACTGGGCTCTGCTGAGGGACGCGTGGACGCCGTGCCCCAACTCGTGGGCCAGGGTCATCACGTTGTCCATCTTGTTGAGGTAGCTCAGGAAGACGACCGGGTGGGTATCGGGCGTGTTGTAGGAGCAGAAGGCGCCTCCTCGTTTCCCGGCCCTGGGCTCGGCATCGATCCACTGTTTCTGAAAGAACTCGTCGGCGCGGTTCCTGAGTTCGTCCGAAAACTCGCCGAACGCTTCCAGAATCATGCTGCGGGCACGGTCGTAGTCCACGAGCTCGTCTGCTTCCGAGAGCGGTGCGTAGCGATCGATATGGGTCAGTTCCGGGAGGCCGAGGATTTCTCGTTTGACGTTGTAGAAGCGCTCTACGAGCGCATAGTGCTCCCTACAGAGGCGCATGACGAGGTCAACGGTTTCCTTGTCGAGCTCATTGCTCAGATGCCGGCTGTGCTCAGGGTAGGGGAGCTTGCGAAGCTTGTCCTCGACCTTCTTATCCTGTAACAGGTTGTTGTAGACGAAGACGAGCACTCTCTCCATCTCCTTCAGCCCTTCGGTGAGAGAGTCGGCCGCAGCCTGGCGCACCCGTCGATCCGGATCACGCAACAGATCCAAAACTTCCGGCTCCGTAAGTTCCTCCACTTCCTCCGAGTCGGGTCTCTTCAGGCGAAAGGTGTGGTTGGCAACCAACTCTTCGAACAGTCGTTTCCAAGCCCGGTCGCCGGTGTTGCTGACCTCCTCGAGGATGATCTCCTCCGGCTCGCTCAGGCGGTAGGGGCTGAAGGCGCGGGCTACCTGGATGTAGTGGCGGTAGTTTGCCACTTCCGGTTGCTCCAGTATCTGCGCGATCGTCTTCTCGGGCGCAGCTTGCAGCTCCAGCTCGAAAAACATGAGCTTCACGCTCAGTTCGGTGCTCAGCTCCATCTGCTTTTGCAGGAATGCCCCCAGCTTGGGGTTGCCGGTGTCGCACGCGTGCAGCAGATGTGCGTAGTGCACCGGCTTGTAGGCTTGCTGGACCAGGTCCTCCAACTCGATGAGAGCTTCCGCCAGTGTCTTCGCCTCCAGATCCTCCCGCTCGATCCGGCCCCGGTAGCGCTTGTCGAAGCGGTCTGCCCGCTCGAGTGCTTCTTGCCACGACTGCTCGATCCGAGGATCGTCGAGGGAGGCAAAGAGGGCGGACAGGTCCCAGCGGACCTGGGGAGGACGGATCTCTGTCTTCGAGCTCATGCGGGGATTATGCCGGTGATGGGGAGTTGGGAGTTGGGAGTTTGGGGTTCGGAGTTTGGAGTTGTAGCGTGTTGAGCCGTCACCCAGCTACCGCTTGATGGACACCACGCCTGGCTCGTTCTCCTGCCCTCGGATGGTGATATGGATTGGCAGGAACTGCTTGATCACCCATGAGCTGGTGAGGAAGCGCTGGGTCAGTCGCGGCGTCTTGAAAGTGCTCTCACCCTCCGCCAGCGCGGCGGCGAGCAGCACCTGATCGGCCAGAAAGGCGTCGACCGTGGCATCCGTCCGAAGCCATTGCGCAAAGGCCTCGAACGCCTGCTGAGCGACCGCCTCGACTCGCACGCCCCGAGCACCCATCGCGGTCGCTCCGCCAAAACCTCGTTCAAACTCGGCCCAGACGGTGATGAAGCACCCAGGGCCCTTGGCTCGAACGGCAACCGGCTCTGGTTCCAGGCTGAGGCCAGAATGATAGGCGAGCTTCGTCAGGTGCGCGACCCCGCGCTGCCCCACGGATTCGGAGAGCTCGGCCGTGGTGACGATCGCCCGCACTCCCAGCATCTCGCCACGGTCCGGCCAGAGAATCCCATTGATGGCGCTGGGTTCGGTCTCGAGACGCACCTCTCCCCGGGAACCGCGCCCGAACCCGGCGAGCGACATTTCCGCGAAAGAGTAGATCCCCAGCTTCCGGTACGCCTGCAGCGTGACGTTGGCGAAGTAGTCGAAGCTCAGCATGTTGTTGCCGAAGGTCTCGCCTTCGGCGGTGAGCTTCGTATAGACGCCCGTGCGCGCCATGACGGGCAGCAGGGAGTTCAGGACCACCAGCGCGTTTGCAAAGCCGGTCCCATCCCGGCCCTGCACGATCTCCAAAGTCTCGTTGAGGCCACGCGGACGCCTGGTGGGGAGAAAGCTGACGCTCGCTTCGCCCACCTCCGCCCCCAGGGTCTCCGCGCTGCAGGCAAGCGCCAGCGCGCGCAAGATGGTGACGTCTTCCGGGTTGAGTCCAGCAAACTTGGTGCCGCCCCGGATGTTGACGACGCGCAACGGCTGCTGGGTCAGAGCCGACATCGCCAGGGCCGTCCGAAGCAACGCGCCCCCTCCCTCACCGTGGGAGCCGTCGATCACGATAGGCGTGCCGAGGACGGCCATGCGGGAAAGGTACCTGGAGAGCCGGCGAAGCGCCAACCCGAGCGAACGGGGGCTACATCTTCAGCTTGAAGATCGCGTACTCGACGACCTTCAGGGCATACGCAAGCGCGATGATCATGATCGCGATCAGCAGAAGCTCCTGGAACGCGGCAGGTGCGTAGTCGCCCGTCTGCCCGGCGGCCCCGGCTTGACGATACGTGAAGTAGCCGACCGCCTTGTCGATCGAGCGGATGATGTTGTCCATCGTGCCCAGAAGCTGCGTACGGAACACCGCATAGATCAAGCCGAACACGAGCAGCACGCCAGGCAGGGCGAGCTTGTATTTGTGCTTCTGGTGCTCGTTGTAGATGACGCACTGTCGGCACCTTTCCATCTTCTGCTGCATGGTCAGGCGGTTGTTATAGGGGATGTACTTCGCGGCCGCGACCTGATCCTTGGGGATCGGCTTGTTCTCCATCGCGTTGCGGATCACCTGCTCCTCGCACATGCAGCCCACTCTTTCCCGCCAGCAGGTGCGCTTGGCGTGGTAGATGGGACAGCGCTCCCGCACGAACTTCCGGCAAAACGGAAGCTGCCAGCACTTGCCGAGGAAGACGTTCTGTACGTCCTTCTCTTCCTTGAGCCCCTTTCCGTACTTGAGCTGGTCCGCCTTGATCCCTTGCTGAACTCGCAACCGCATTCGGCTGGCAATGTCCGCCAGCAGCACCACGACCGCGATCCCACTAAAGATGGCCCCACCGGTCTGAATCGCGCCCAAAGCGCGCTCCCCCACTTCGGACTGCTGTCCGCCGGTCGCCAGAGAAGGAAGGTACAGGGGCGCGAAGAACAGCGCGCCGCCAAAGAAAAGCTGGAGAAATCCGAGGGTCTCTTCGCCCCAGAACAGATAGGTGCTGCCGACGGCGACCCCGACGAGCCCGATCATCAGCACCTTGCTGAAGAGCGCGATGTTGGATTCCGCCTGGGCCACGCTTGCGTTGGCGCCACCCGAGAAAGTAATGAAGGTGAAAACCAGGAATCCGATCGCAGTTACCGAAGCGAGTAGCCCCGCGCCGAGCAGAATCTTCGCCGCCCCGATCAGCATCTCCTGGAAGCTGTCTTTAGGCGTGAAGTCAGGCCCATAGGCGGGGGCTTTGCTCATCGTGTCTGCTTAACGCTTGACGCGCTCCAGGTACGTATCCGTTCGCGTGTCGACTTTGACGATGTCCCCGGGATTGATATGGAACGGGACTTGGATGGTCGCGCCTGTCTCCAGCTTTGCGGGCTTGTTGCTGCCGCTCACCGTATCGCCGCGGAAGCCGGGATCCGTCTCGGCAACCTCGAGCTCGACGAAGTTGGGAAGCTCATAGCCCAGGACGTCGTCGCCGGCTACCAGCCGCACGATCTCCATGTCCTCTTTGAGGTACTTGGACTGGTCGCCGAGCGCGGAGGCTTCCACCGGGATCTGCTCGTAGGTATCGAGGTCCATCAGAACCAGTTCGCCGCCCTGCCGGTACAGAAACTGCATCTTCTGCTTCTCGACGAAGGCCGGCTCGACGCGCTCGCCCGAGCGGAAAGTCTTCTCCATGATCGAACCGGTTTTGATCTTGCGCAGACGGGTCCTGACGAACGCGCCGCCCTTGCCCGGCTTGACATGCTGGAACTCGACGATCGTGTACACGTCGCCATCCAGGTAGAAGTGCATCCCGTTCTTGAAGTCGCTGGTATCGATCGCCAACTGAAGTCGCCCCCACTCCCGAAGTCGGCTACTATCGTAGCATATCGAGCCTGAAAAGCAGGTTCAACCGGGGACCGCGCGAGCGCCTCGATCCATGACGGAGGCTGCCAGGGATGGAGGCCAGGAGACGCTCATTCCGCCGTGGGTTCTTCAGCCTTCTTCTTGGCAGGCGCCTTCTTTGGAGCCGCCTTCTTCCTTTCGGGAGTAGCGCCCTCGGCGGTAGCAGGGGTCTTCTTGGGAGCCTTCGGCTTGGGAGCCGCTTTCTCGGCGGCCGGCGCGGCGGCGGCCTTCGCCTTCTCGCCGTACTGCTCGCGCAGGGTCTTCTGGGCAGCCTTCACAACCTGCTCTTTGCGGTGGCGGCGCTTGCGGATTTCCTTGTTCTTGATGCGCATTTCTGGTGGCGTAGGATACCTCCGGGCGCTCTCAGGGGACTGCCCCTCCCAAAATAGTGGCGATGGACCCCCTGCGCGAGCGAGCCCTATCTTTGACCGAAGGGCTCCAGCCCACGCCCAAGAACATCGAGCGCGTCGCGACGGCGACTTCCACGACCGCCGCCGAGTGGGCCTTCTCGCAGTGGGACCTTCGAGCTCGCGCCAAATCCAAGTTCGCCCTCGCTCGCCGGATGTTGTTCACCAGGGAAGCGCTCGAACAGGCGACTCACGAAGAGGTTGCCCGTTTTCACGCCGCGAAGTTCCCAGCCGGCGAACGAGTCGTCGATCTCACCTGCGGCATCGGCTCCGACCTGATCGCACTGGCCAGGCGGGGGCCCGCCTTCGGCGTCGACCTGGACTCCGAGAGGCTCGAGCTCGCGCGTCACAACCTGGAGGCGTACGGACTACGGGCCGAGCTGGAAGAGGCCGACGCCCTGGATACGGCTCGTCGAAGGGATGGCGACTATTACATCGCGGATCCCTCCCGGCGCTTGGGGGGCCGCAGAATTCTCGATCCGAATGCGTTCTCGCCTGATCCGGCTGCCCTCGCCCGAGCCTTGAGAGGTTCTCAGTTGAGCCTGATCAAGCTCAGCCCGATGTTGCCCGACGACTATCTGCAGGGCTTGGGCCCAGGCCTCGAGTTCGTGAGCTTCGGCGGGGAGTGCCGCGAAGCGCTGGTCCTTCTCGGGGAGCGGGCCGTGCCCGGGCGCCGGGCGGTGCAGGTGGAATCGGGCGAGGTTCTGAACGCCTGCGTTTCCGACGCAGCGTGGAGCGAGCCACAAGCGTGGCTGTTCGACCCAGATCCGGCCGCGACCCGAGCCCATGCCGTCGGCAGCCTATGCATAGACTACAAGCTGTCGCTCCTGAGCGGCGAAACCGGATATCTCACTGGCAGCGAGCCCGTTGAGAGCGTCTGGCTGAAGCGGTACCGGGTGCTGGAATGGGGAAGCTACGACCGGAAGAGGCTCAATCGAGACTTGTCCCGACATGGCTGCGCGATCCCCGTGCTCAAGCAGCGGGGCGCGGGGCTGGACCTCGACCGCATGAAGCGGGAGCTTCGATCGCACGGAGAGCGTGGAGCCGTCCTGGCCTTCTACCTCATGGGCAAGAGCCTTCGGTACATTCTCGCTGAGCCGGCCTAGCTCAGATCTCAACGCCAAGTCCACTCGCATCCAGATCGCGCACGTGCACCAGCGGCGGAGGCGTGTCCTTGTAGCCGAAGACTCTGGCAATTCGGGCCGCGAAGAAGCCATGCGGCGCCTGCGGGTGGACGCATAGGCACAGTCGCTTCTTGGCCCGTGTCATGGCTACATACAGGAGTCGATCTTCTTCCTGGCGCTCGCGCTCGTGCCTCCTGGCTGCCATCCAGTCGTGGAAGTTGGAAGGTCGCTTCTTGAAGCCCGCGACGAAGGTTCCGAGTCTCGGGTCCACCTCCACTTCCTTGCGGTCCGACTTGGGCATCCAGTGCATCTCCGGGAGCACCACGACCGGGAATTCGAGTCCTTTCGCAGCATGCACGGTCATCAGGGTCAACGTATTCTCCGACTCGTCGTCCGACGGTGCGTCGCCCTCGCTATGGCGGATCTCCTGGATCTCCCGTACCCTCGCCTCGTAAGCGAGCGGCCCAAGCTCGGGCTCCGACACCGCAAGCGCCAATAGCTTACGGGCGTTGGCGATCTGTCGGTGGCCGTTCTTGCGGCTCGCAAGGCGCTCCAAGAACGGTGTTGCGGCGAAGAGGGAACTCAGAACTTCCCATGCGGCCAGGCGATCTCCGTAACCCTTGAGGGGTAGGTACCAACCGAGGAAGTCGTCGAGCTTTGGACGGTCTTGTTCAATCGGCGGCTCGAAGCTTGGCAAAATCTCCGCAACGCCCGCGGATTCGCCTTTGGCCCGATACGCCAGCATGACGATGGAATCGAGCGAGAGGTCGGCCACCGGGCTTCGAAGGGTGCACAGGAGCGCGTAGTCGTCGCTGGGATCGCCCACGCACCTCAGCACGTTCGCCAGGTCGCGCACTTCCATGCGCGTGTAAAAGCGCTCGGTTCCACCGACGATGCGTGCCGACATCCCCAGCTCCTCCAGCTTGGGCAGGAGGTCCACCGCGTACGCTCGCTTGCGCACGAGCACCGCCACGTCCTTGGCCTTGAGGCCTTCGTCGTTCAGACCCTGCAGGAGCTGTTGGAGGGCCAGCGCCACCGCGTAGCTGTCACGAGCCTTCTGACGCCAGAACTCAACGCCCGAGAACGTCTCGATGACGTTGGCGCTCAAATCCAGGTCCTCGCCTTGTGCCCGCATCGGCACGTAACTCTCGGCCCATTCGTGGGTGAAGAAGCGGTCGACAAAGGCCAGGATTCCCTGATCGCTCCGCAGGTTGAGGCTGAGTCTCTGAGAGTCCTCCTCCTGAATCAGGGCTCGAAACAGCTCGACGTCGGCTTGCCGGAAGGCATAAATCGACTGTTGAGGGTCCCCCACAAACATCCTCGCGCTCGAGGGCAGTGCGTCCAGGAGCCGGTACTGCATCGGGTTGACGTCCTGCGCTTCGTCGACCAGCACCGCGCGGTACTGAGTGGCAATTCGGGAGCGGGTTGCCTCGGATCTCGACAGTAGCTCGACCGCCCTCAACTCTAAAGAGGCGAAGTCGAGGGCTTGGCGCTGCTCCATTTTCTGCTCCAAAAGGCTCCATGCCTGCGCCGCCACCTGAGCCAGTCCACACGCCTGCTTGGCCGACTCCTCGTCCCCCCCGGCCAACAGCGTCGCGGTGTCCGGGTGCGTCCGAAGCCATCTGGGCCGAGTCTTGCCGGCATCCTTGTAAGCCTGGGCGACACGGGTGAAGAATGGGCGGTCGTCTTCGGGCATCCGCTCCCGGACCTCCGGCGGCGCATCGGCCAGGCAGTGTTCGCGCCAGCGCGCCACAATCGACGCCGGCTCGTCGTGCTCCTCGGCGAGACGGCGGGGGCTCATCGCAGTACCCCGGAGCGACTTCAGGACGCCGATCACCGCCTCGGTCAGCTTCGTATGCTGCGACCCACCAAACGAGCGCCGTCCGGCTAGCGCCTCGATCAGCTTCAAGGCGTGGGGGTTGTCCGGAGGGTAGGCGATCGCCTCCCGTACCGACTCCTCCATCAGCTGAGCGGTGTGGGCGCCGCCCAAGATCGTGTACTCAGGGTCGAGTCCTGCCTCCAATGCGTTCTCCCGAAGGAGCCTCTCACAAAACGAGTGAATCGTTTGGATGGGTCCGGTCTCAGCTTGCTGCGCCTCCGTCAGGAGATCCTGATCGCGCAGGGCGTCCACGATACGCCTCTTCATCTCGGCAGCCGCCTTGCGAGTGAAGGTGATCGTCAGGATCTGATCCGGTGAAAGACCTCCGGCTACCAGCCGCAGATAGCGCTCCACCAGCACGAACGTTTTTCCGGCGCCGGCCGCCGCGTGCACCACCAGGCGTTGCGCCTCGCTGGAGATCACGGCCACCTGCTCGGGCGTTGGATCAAGCCTCTTGTGGGGCATGCTCCTCCTCGAACGGATCGCTCTGCTCTCCAAAATCCAGAGACGAGCGGCACAACTCGCCAAAGTCGCACCAGCGGCAATACTCGGCGGCTTCGTCGTGCACCGCGGGTCGGCCGACCCTATTGACGGCCTTTTCAAGCAATCGCCTGATTTCAGGCAGGAACTGTCTCGCCTCGCCGAGGTCCACGACTCGGAGGCCCGCCTCTTGCCGACTCGGCAGGTTGAAGCTTGGATTCCGCGGCATCAGGTAGAGGGTCCTCTCTCCGTGCATGCCGTCGATCTCCAATCCGGCATCCCGGCCCTTCTCGAACATGGACCAGAGGTGCAGGCCGTACTCGAAGCGGTCCGCCTCGCTGAGCTCTTCGCGCTGCGCATCGTCCGGCCGGGGACGGATCCGCTCCGTCATGCTCAACACGTTGTAGGGTCCCATGCGGCTGGCAGCGTCGACCTGGCCCGTCAAGACGACCTTCGCGCCTTTCATCGGCAGCTCGGACGCCAGCCCGGAGTCGCCGAAGGCCACGCCCGTACGAAGACTCGCCGGGTCTTTGGGCCAGATCTTGCGGGCTTCGAACTCCCGCTGAACCCACTCCTCGATCAGACGGCGACCTCCTGCCTGCATCAGCGACAGCTCGAACCGGGAAGCCTCGGGGAAATGCATCTCGATCTCAGCGTCGAGCGCCGTTTCGAGTGCCCGTCGCGCCTCTTGCTCCGTCTTGGCCTTCGCGAGTTGAACCTTCTGAGGCAGATACCTCAGGGCCGCCCAGCGGCTCCGGGCGCGGCCAGTCCTGAGCGAGAGCCGGTAGCGGGCCATGTAGCGAAACGGGCACTCCAGAACGTCGCGCAGTTCCTGGGGGCTGAACGGTCCTTCCGCCGACGCTCGCACGGCCAGGTTCGCCTCCACCGAGTTGAGGCTGTTGTCGACTCCAACCTTGCCGCCGGCGGATGCCCCTTGGGCAAGGCGCCTGTCGGCGTCTGGAGCGGTCTCCGAGTCGTCGAAGAGTCGTTGGCGTGGCCGGTGCACCTTCTCCACCGGGCACCACCGCTCGACCTCGCTCAGGTAGAAGGCGGGAATGTTGTCGCGGTCTTCGTCGGTCGCGGGGAAGCTGAGCGTCAAGCGACGGCCGGGCGCCACGCATACGCGGTAGAACTCGTCGCGCTCCTGTCGGGCCCTGAGGTGCGAGTCACCCAGTCGCTGCTCCGCCGGAAGGGTCGCGTTGAGCTGTGCCCGATCGGAGTCGGTGAGGATCGGGTCCTCGCTGCGACGACGGGGGAAGCTTCCCTCGAGCATCCCGAGCACGTACAGGCTCTCGACCTGCCCCAAGCACTCGGCCGACGCAACCACCTGGATGCCGTACTCGGCGCTCGGAACGGTGACTTCCTCCTCACTCCAGATGCGCCGGCACTCGGCTGCGAATTGGCGCAGGGTGAGCTGTCGCGCTTCGCGCAGCTGGTGCACCGACCCTCGTTGCGCCAGCGCACGCTGGAACGCGTTCCGGGCGCGCGTGTCGCGCGAGCGCAACTGTAATGGGCCCTCCATGGAGTTCGTGAGCCAGTCGAGCCGGTGTACGAGATCATCCAGGCGTGCCTTCCAAAGGGCCAGGTTCACCGGCTCTGCCAGGCACTCCTGCCTCCACGCGAGCAGCTCCGCCAGCCAAGGGATCTCCTGGCGTCGCTGGCTCGACCACTCCGAGAGTGATTGCCACTGCTCGTCTCGATGCGAAAATGCCTCCCGAAGAGCGCCCGATAGCTCCATATGCAGCTTCCTGGACACTCCGGCGTAGGATTGCCTCGCGATCGGCCCCAGAGCCCGCACGTCGTCGCCCGAGCAGCATTCGAGCATCTCGAGCACCAGCCTCGCGAAGCCGTTGGTAATGAGGGGAACCCGCCGGGTGATGCGAAGGGGAATCTGAAACCGGGAGGCGGCCGCCTCCAGCAAACCGGCGTACTCCTCGAGTGAGCGCGCGCAGATGCCGATTGCGCCCGCGCTGCGACCTTCCAGCATTTCACGCCGACACTCCCGAAGCACCCACTCGACCTCCGCCAGTGGGTCCGCCGCGCTGAGCACCAGCACGTCCGGAGCATCCTCGCACGGCACGTCGTTGCCAAAGAGGCACCGGGCCAATCGGCTGGCTTCGCCCTGCTCCTCAGCGGTCATGGACAACCGCGCCGCCATCTTGTCCGCATCTTCGAACAGGTGCTGACCGCTCGCCGCACGGTCCAGGATCGCCGTGACCTCCCATCCTGCCCGCGCCAGCCACTTGAGCCAGTCGGCTTTGAGAGGCTCGTCCGCCGAACCGATCAGCACAAACAATCGACCGGGTCGGGCTTCGAGGGCGGGCGCCTCCAGGCACTCGCGCAAATCGTCCGTCGGCATCCGGCGCCCCAGCGCGTCCAGCGTCTGACGGATCTCGATCTCGATGGCTGCCATCTGCCTGAGCTTGAGCGCCAGCGCCTCATCACATCGATCCGCCGCTCCTTCCAACTCGGCAGCTCCGATGCCCCGCGCCCTGAGCTCGTCCAGTGTCTGAGCGAGCCTACGGTGGAAGCCGCCGAACCGGCCCACACGAAAGAATGGCGACTCCTCTGGAAGGACCCGGCACGCCTCCTCGATGGCTCCTAGAATCAGCCCCCGCTGGGCGAGCATCATCGACGGACCCTCCGTGAGGGCAAGGACGCTCCGCACAACCTGCCCGAAAGGCATGACCTCGACCGCGCCTTCTTCGCTCAGCAGCGACTCCAGCACCCGCAGTGAAGAGTCGGAGAACGCCGTCGCGACGCCCCCTCCCGCTTCGAACTCTCGCATGAGCGGCGCCAGCCGCGCTGCCCCCGGGATCGTTCGGATGACCCTCAACCCGCCCTTGGACATTCCAGTTCAACTAGTGTACTACTGTCTGTCGATCGTGATCGCCGATCGCTGCTGCCAGAAAAAGGCCCCGGACGTGCCGGGGCTGGAGAATTGGAGGGTTCCTGCGGCTCTTTGGCGGCCGCTGAAGAGTAGGAACCAGGCACGTCTCGCCCTGATACACACATGCCCGTCGCAACCGAAGGTGCCCTCAGGCAACGACCGCGGCGCGGCGCTTGACCGCTGCGGCCACGAGGCCTTGGAAGAGCGGATGCGGTCGGTTCGGGCGCGACTTGAACTCCGGGTGGGCCTGGGTAGCGATAAAGAAGGGATGGCCCGGAATCTCCACCATTTCAACGAGCCGATAATCCGGAGAGACGCCCGAGATCACCATCCCATGCTCGGAGAGCTTCTCCCGGAAGTCGTTGTTGACCTCATAGCGATGGCGGTGGCGCTCGGAGATCTTGGTCGTGCCGTAGAGCCGGCTCGCCAGGGTGCCATTGACCAAGTTGCAGGGGTAGGCGCCCAGCCGCATCGATGCGCCCTTGTCCTTCACATGCTTCTGCTCGGGCAGCAAGTGAATGACCGGAAATGGTGGCTGGTCCGCCATCTCCTCGCTGTTCGCGCCGGTTAGGCCGCAGACGTTGCGGGCGAACTCGATCACCGCCATCTGCAGCCCGAGGCAGATCCCAAAGAAGGGAAGTCCCGTCTCACGCGCGTACTGGATCGCCGCAACTTTGCCCTCGATGCCGCGCTCGCCAAACCCCGGGGCGACGATCAGCGCGTCGAGGCCATTCAAGAACTCGGAGGCGGGCTTGCCGTTTTCGAGCGCGTCGCTCTCGATCCAATCGATCTGCACACGCGTATCGTTCGGAATGCCCCCGTGGATCAGCGCCTCGCCGATCGACTTGTAGGCGTCGCCGTTGCTGGTGTATTTGCCGACCACGCCGATGCGGCAGCTATGGCTCGGCTGCTTGATCGTCTGGACCAGCTGCTCCCACTCGGCCAGGTTGCAAGAGCGCGGCTGCAGGCCCAGGCGCTCCACCACGAGCTCGCCGAGGCCTGCGCCTTCAAAATGGAGGGGGACCTCGTAGATCGTCTCGGCATTGAGGGACTCGACCACCGCCTCCTTGGGGACGTCGCAAAAGAGGCTGATCTTCTCCTTGACGTCGTCGGAGAGCGGGAGGTCGCTGCGGCAGATCAGCACGTCCGGCGAGATGCCGATCTCACGCAGATTGATGACGCTGTGCTGGGTCGGCTTGGTCTTGATCTCGCCCCAGGGCCCCACTTGCGGCACGAGCGTCACGTGCACGTACATGGTGTTCTCGGGTCCGACGTCCTTACGCATCTGCCGGATCGCCTCGAGAAACGGCAGCGACTCGATGTCGCCGACCGTGCCGCCGATCTCAGCGATGACCACGTCGGCCTCCTGCTCCCGGGCCAGGCGGATCATGCCGCTCTTGATCTCGTTGGTGACGTGTGGGATGACCTGCACAGTGGCGCCCAGATAGTCCCCCCGCCGCTCGGCGTCGATGACGGCCCGATAAACCTTGCCCGTCGTGATCGACGAGCCGGAGGTGCAGGATACGTCCATGAAGCGCTCGTAGTGCCCGAGGTCGAGGTCCGTCTCGGCGCCGTCCTCGGTGACGAACACCTCGCCGTGCTGGAACGGGTTCATGGTTCCGGCGTCGACGTTGATGTAGGGATCGAGCTTGACCGGCGCTACGGTGAAGCCGCGATTCCGGAGGAGCCTGCCGAGGCTGGCGGTGGTGATCCCCTTTCCGATCGAACTCACGACGCCACCGGTGACAAAAATGAACTTCGTCATGCTCTCTCCGCCCAGCTTGCGGAGCGTCGGGCGCTCCACTTCTCATACCGACGACAGCCCAGGTGCAAACGCACCCAGGCTTTCGAGGTTGGGGTTTGGAGGATTATACGGCACGAGCAGTTCTGGGTGGGGGCGAATCCACCCAGAACTGCTCGGAAGGACGTCGCTACCGGCGACCCTAGGTGTCGCTGTCCTGTAGCAGGATCAGCCCGTACGGGGCTCCGCCGCCGCCCGATTCGACGATCAGCCCAGTCCGCACCTGTCCCTGCTGAAGCAGGATCGTGCCGCTGTCGAAGAGCACGTTTTGAGTGCCGGTCGAGGTGACGCGTACCTGCATGTTGCCGCTCGTGCGAGTCAGATACCCGGTCACGGACTTGAAGGCGACGTTGGTGGCGACCCGGGAGCCGACGTCGAGGGCGCCGCCCGGCTCGGTGATGTAGATGTCCACCGCGCCAAGATCCGGCGCGGCATGCACCAGATTGATCTTTGCCTGACCTAAGGCGGGCGCTGCGGTGTTGTTCGGCACGAGCAGCGCTTCGAGGGAGCCCTGCTTGCCTACCACGACGTAGGTATTGCGCTGGTTCTGCTGGAGCAGCGCGGTGGTCGAGACGAGGGGGGTGCTGGTGCCGGTTTCCCGCACGGTAAGGGTGCGGTTGCCGTTATCGAGGGACAGGAAGCCCGTCGAAGTCTTGTACGGAGCGTTGACGAGCAGGGGTGACCCATCCACATGTACATCCAGATTGCTGGCATCGGGTGAGACCACGACGGTGCGCAGACTGGTGCGAGTGGATCGATCGATGGGGTCGGAGCCGCCACATCCGATGACGGCGAAGCAGAACAGGCCGAGTAGGCCTAAACGGGCGAATGGCATTTGCTCTCCTCCAATGAAGATTTGCAGCCCATTGGCTGCACTCCAATCGCCTTTGACGAGGCTGATCAAGATGCGGCGGCCGAGAAAGTTCATTTATCGATCAATCAGGTGTTATAGAATGAAGCTGACGAACGTGAGGATGCCGCTCTCGTTGAACCGACGCCTCTTGCTCTGCCTGGTCCTGCTGCCCATTTTGGCGCTGGCTCCCTCGACGGTGCCGGCGGCTGAGCAGGTCACGCTGCGTTTCACCGTCTGGGACGGCGACGAATCGCTCAAAGTCCTGCGGAGGCTCACGCGAGAGTTCGAACGGCTGAACCCGCACATCAAGGTCAAGCTGGAGAACTTCAGCGACTACAACATGTACCACCAGAAGATGCTGGTGCAGTACGCGGCCAACGTCGCTCCTGACGTTGCGATGATGGACATGCCGAACTTCCGGGCGCTCGCCCGTCGCGGTGCGATCCTCCCGCTCAATCCATTCTTTGCCCAGACGCCCGGCTTCTATATCGAGGAGTACTACGAGCCCATCGTGCGAGCACACTCCTACGAGGGCAACGTCTACGTCCTGCCGCGCGACATCGCGCCCATGGGCCTGATCTACTACAACAAGCGACTGTTCAAGGAAGCTGGAATCCCCGAACCCGACGGATCCTGGACCTGGGACTTCGAGCCCCGCCCTGAGCTGCGCGAAAAGTGCTTCACGTGGGTGATGCAGCAGCTCACCAAGAAGGGGCCGGATGGAAAGGTCCGGCAATGGGCCATGACGCCCGGCTGGCCGGAACTTCTGGCGCAGACCTTCATGTGGTCGTACGGCGGACAGCCGGTCGACGATCTCGAAAACCCGACGCGCATCACCATGGACGACCCCAAGGTGATCAAGACCTACCAGTTCGCCTCGGACCTCATGAACAAGCAGAAGTTCGTGCCGAGCCAAGCTGAGATCACCGGGCTGCTTCAATCGTCGCAACGCGATCTTTTCGTGCAACAGAAGGTCGCGATGTTCCAGTGCGGCATCTGGGAGGTGCCCAACATCCGGCGCGACCTCAAGCCGGGGGCCAAGAACTGGTTCGAGTGGGACATCACGCTCTTCCCGGCCTACAAGGACGGCACCCGTGCTGCTCCGACGGGTGGCTCGGGCTATGCGATCTTCTCGTCGACGCCGCATCCGAAGGAGGCCTGGGAGCTGGTGCGGTTTATGGCCGGGCCAGTGGGTATGCAGGCGATGGCGGAGGCGGGCATCGCGCAGCCCGCCATCGAGAAGCTCGCTCTGAGCGAGCCTTGGATTCCGGGGCCGAACACGCCTCCCGAGCTGAAGTACCCCCACAACCGCATGGCGACCCATCTCGCGGTGCCGTTCGTGAAGTTCGGCTCTACCTCGGACGTGATCAAGGAGCCGATCGGATTGGCCTCCCGGGGCCTCGACCTCTTGTGGAACGGCGCCACCACGGCCGAGAAGGAGCTCAAGCAGAACGCTCCGATCGCGAACGAGCGCCTTCGGGAGTTGCTCACGGTGCAGCGGCTGCCGGTGTTCAACTGGGGCTGGGGGCTGCTGATCGGCCTTCTGATCGCCGGCGGGATCGCCCTATGGATTTACCTGCCCGAGCGTGGCAAGAAGGTCAGCCAGCGACAGCGGAAGGAAAACCGGACCGCGCTCCTCTTCATCAGCCCGTGGCTGGTGGGTTTGCTGATCTTCACGCTGGGGCCCATGATCCTGTCCCTGCTCATGAGCTTTGCCGACTGGGACATCATCACGGACGCCCGGAATCGCGCGGTGGGCAACTATGTCGAGGCCTTCACCCGTGACCCGAGGTTCTGGAAGTCTCTCACCGTCACGTTCCTTTACACGATCTTCTCCGTGCCGGTCGGGCTGGTGGGGTCTCTTCTGCTGGCGTTGCTGATGAACCAAAGGGTGCGCGGCATCCCTCTGTTCCGCACCTTCTATTACATCCCCTCACTTGCCTCGATGGTCGCGGCGAGTCTGATCTGGCGCAAGATCTTCGCGACCGACGGCCTTCTAAACAACGCGATCTACGGCACGGACGGCAAGGGCAACCTCTTTGGGCTGGCAACTCTGATCGAGAAGCTCACGGGGCAGAGCGAGCCTTTCAGCTGGCTCACAACGGAGAACACGGCTCTCCCGGCCCTGATCGTGATGTCGATCTGGGGTATCGGCGGAGGAATGGTCATCCTGCTGGCGGGCCTGCAAGGGATCCCGCAGCACTACTACGAGGCCGCCACGCTCGACGGCGCAGGCATCCTCAAGAAGTTCCGAAACGTAACCCTCCCACTTCTCACGCCCACGATCTTTTTCAGCCTCGTGACCGGCTTCATCGGCTCGTTCCAGGTATTCACCCAGGCGTTTGTGATGACCCAGGGGGGACCCAACGACGCGACGATGTTCTACATGTTCCATCTTTACGGCAACGCCTTCCAGAGTCTGCGAATGGGCTACGCCTCGGCCCTGGCCTGGGTGCTGTTCGTGATCATCATGGTTGCGACGCTCGCCCAGTTCCGATTCAGCAAGTGGGTGTACTACGAGGCGGAGGCGAAGTAGATGGCGAGCATCACCCGCACCGACGAATCGATTTATCGGCAAGCCGCTCGCCGTGGGGAGATCGGGGTCCGGTTCAGCAAGGTGGCGGTTTGGATTGTTCTCCTCGCCGGCACGGTGCTCATGATGATGCCGCTCTACATGATGCTGGCGATGTCGCTCAAGACACCAGCCGAGATCGCCACCACGAGCGCTTGGGCGTGGCCGAAAGAACCCACCTGGGACAACTTCCGGGAAGTACTCACGAACCCCAACGTGTCGTTCAAGCTGTTCCTGCGGAACTCCACCATCGTGGCGGTGTTCTCGACGATCGGGGTGGTACTGAGCTCTTCGCTCGTGGCTTACGCGTTCGCCCGCCTGAGCTTCAGGGGACGTGACCGGTTGTTCGTGCTCCTTCTCAGCACGATGATGCTGCCGGGGATCGTGACCATGATCCCGACCTACGTGCTCTACAAGTATCTGCACTGGGTGGACACGTTCTATCCGCTCATCGTGCCGGCGTTCTTTGGGGGCGGCGCCTTCAACATCTTCCTGCTGAGGCAGTTCTTCATGGGCATTCCTCGGGAGCTGGATGAGGCCGCGCTGATGGACGGCGCGTCGCATGCTCGCATCTTCTGGGGCGTGATCATGCCGCTCTCTGGCCCCGCACTGGCGACGGTCGGGGTGTTCTCGTTTATCTACAACTGGCGCGACTTCATGGGGCCACTGCTGTATCTGAACGATCCGGATAAGCAGACCCTGGAAGTGGGCCTGCGGACGTATCAGAGCCTGAGGAACGAGGAGTGGCACCTGCTCATGGCGGCGTCCGTGCTGGTCATGATTCCCCTGATCGTGCTGTTCCTGCTCGGCCAGCGCTACTTCGTCAAGGGCATCGTGATGACCGGCCTCAAGTAGGCTTACCTTTAGTCCGATCCCTAGCTGCAGGCTTTAGCCTGAGCACTAGGCGCTATCGAGAAGTCCGAAGGTACGCCACGAAGCGGCTCAATCCTTCTTCGAGGCTCACTTTGGGCCGGTAGCCGTAAACGCTCGCGGCCCTGTCCAGGTCCGCGAACGTTCGCTCCACGTCCCCGGGCGGTATCGGCACATGCTCGACCTGAGGTTCTACGCCCACGATCCTCGCCAGCAGGTCGACGGCTTCGCGCAGAGTGACCGGCGAGGAGTTGCCCAGGTTCACGATGGAGTGGCCGGTCGGCTTGGCCATGATCAGGCGCACCCCGTCGACGATGTCCTGAAAGTAGGTGTAGTCGCGGGAGGTGGAGCCGTCGCCATAGAGCGTCACCGGCGCTCCACGCAGCATCGCGTTCGCGAACAGCGAGAACGCCATCTCGGGGCGCTGCCGCGGGCCATAAACGGTAAAGAACCTGACCGCCGACACCGGCAATCCGTGGAGGTGGTGGAAGGCATACGAGATCGTCTCGCAGGCGCGCTTGGTGGCGGCGTAGGGGCTGATCGGCTGATCGACCGGGTCCGTCTCGCTGAACGGCACCTTCTTCTGGTTCCCGTATACGGAGCTGGAGGAGGCGAAGACGAAATGCTCCACGTCCCGATGCGCCGCCAACTGGAGCAACTCGGTGGTGACCGCGACATTGTTTCGTACGTAGACCTCTGGGTGCGCCACCGACGGACGGACGCCCGCGCGGCCCGCCAGATGCACCACGATCGACGGCTTCTGGGTGAAAATCTGCTGCTGGATCCCTGGGTCCAAGAGGTCGCCGTAGATGAAGTGGAAGCCGGGGCGTCCTCCCAGCACGGCGAGGTTCTGTCGCTTCAGATCGACGCTGTAGTAGTCGTCGAGGTTGTCGACTCCAACGACCTCGATCCCGTCCGCCAGAAGGTCGTTTGCCAAGTGGTGCCCGATGAACCCGGCGCACCCCGTTACCAACACTCTCATAGATCGAAGCTCTCTCCTTGCTCCGGAATCACGACGTTCCAGCCGAGGTCGGCCTCGATCTTCGCGGCGAGCGCGTCTTGCGCGCGTGGTTCGCCGTGCACGATGAACGTGCTTCTGGGCGGCGACTTGAACTCTCTCAGCCAGCGCATGATTTCACCTTGATCGGCGTGCGCCGACAGCGAGTTCAGCTTCTCAATTCTGGCGCGCACGGGAACCTCATCCCGGTGAATCCAGACGCTTTGCGGCTTCTCCAGGATTTCTCGCCCCAGCGTCCCCTCCGCCTGGTAGCCAGTGAAGAGCACGATGATCTGGGCTCTCGGCAGGTGGTGCTTGAGATGGTGCACGACGCGCCCTCCATTCGCCATGCCGCTCCCGGCGATCACGATCATGGGGCCCTTGCGGACGTTCAAGGCCTTGCTCTCCTCGCGGTCGCGGATGAAATGCACCAAATCCGGCTGGAGCGCCGTGCCGTCGAGCATGGCTTGTCTCATGTCTTCGTCGTGCTCGGCCACGTGTTTCAGGTAGATCCCGGTCGTGCTGGTCGCCATTGGGCTGTCGATGAAGATCGGAATCCGGGGCGCGCGGCCTTGGTCTTGAAGCTGCCGCAGGTAGTAGAGCAACTCCTGCGTTCGCCCGATGGAGAAGCTGGGCACGATCACCGTCGAGCCGTTTGCCATCGCATCGGCCATCAACTCCTCCAGGCGTTGCAGCGGGTCCTCCAGCGCATGCAGGCGATCGCCGTAGGTGCTCTCCACCACCAGGTACTCCGTGTGGTCGATCGTCGTCGGGTCCTGAATGATCGGCGTTCCGTAGCGACCGAGGTCCCCCGACATGAGGATCCGCTCACCGTTCTCGAAGTAGATCTCGGCAAAGGCGGAGCCCAGGATGTGCCCAGCCGGCAGGTGTCGCCACTGAGCCTTTCCGGGAAGGGCCCGCAGTTCCCGAAACGGAACCGTCTCGAACTGCTTGAGGCAGATGAATGCCTCCTTCTCGGTGTAGAGCGGAAGCGCGGGCTGGTGGCGGCTTCCATGCCGATTGGCCTGCCTGGCGTCCTCCTCATGAATGCGGCCGGAATCGGGCAAGCTGATCCGCGCCAGATCGAGGGTGGCCGGCGTGCAGAAGATGGGGCCCGAGTAGCCCTGCGCGACCAGTCTCGGCAGGTACCCGATATGGTCCATGTGGGCGTGGGTGAGCACGATCTGATCGATGCCGGAAGGCTCGACCGGGAAGGGCATCCAGTTGCGCTCGCGCAGTTCTCGACGCCCCTGGAACAGGCCACAGTCCACGAGCACCCTCTTGCCGTTGAGTTCCAGGAGGTGCCGCGAGCCCGTGACGGTCCTGGCGGCGCCGTGGAAGGTGATGCGGGCGCTCATGTGCCCCCGCAGTATGGCACTGCCTGCGCTACAATGGGTCCCGACGAGGAGCACCCGACTTGGCCCGATTCGAGATCGACATCGACTACTTAACGCGGTTCCTGGTGGACCTGCTCAACACTCCCAGCCCCAGCGGAGACACCGAATGGGCCGTCACCTTCGTGCAGCAGGAGCTGGAGACACTCGGCATCGCCAGCGCCCGAACCCAAAAGGGGGCACTGGTGGCGGAGATCGAGGGCCTACGCAACGACCGTCCCCGAGCGATGTCGGCGCATGTGGACACCCTTGGGCTCATGGTGAAGGGCATCAAGCCGAACGGGCGGCTGCGCCTGACCGCTCTCAACGGCATCATGTGGCCGACCGTCGAGAGCGAGGGCGTGTGGATCGCCACCCGTTCAGGTCGGCAGCTCCGCGGCTCGATCGTGTTTGAGAACGGCGCCGCTCATGTCAATCGAGACGCCCGGGACGCGAAACGGGACGAGAAGAACCTCGAAGTGAGAATCGACGAGCGCAC
>DATLGQ010000004.1:0-2569 GCA_035540435.1 Fimbriimonadaceae bacterium | reverse complement strand
CGACGGAGGAGTGACGGTCGCGAAGAACTCCCCGATTGCGGTGACGACCGGCAACAGCTACACCGTCGCCACCGCGATTGAGGGCACGCTCCGAGCGTGCGAACTCCTAGATATTCAACCCGCCTCCGCGACCTTGGCGATCGTGGGCGCCACCGGCTCGATCGGCCGCACGTGCGCGATCGTGCTCGGCAAGCGCTTCGGCAAAACGATCCTCGTGGGCCGCGACGCCTCCCGCACCGAGGCGCTGGTGCGCGATGTCGAGCGGAGCGAGGCGACGACGGACATCCACGCGGTCCGTCAAGCGGACGCGATCATCACCGTCACCAGCGCGGACGCTCCCGTGATCATGCCTGAGCATCTGAAGGCGGGGTGCGTGGTGTGCGACGTGGCGCGCCCGCGGGATGTCAGCGTGAGGGTGGCCAAAGAGCGGCAGGATGTCCTGGTGATCGAGGGCGGCGTCGTGTCGGTGCCTGGCGAGGTCAACTTCAACTTCTCGTTCGGCTTCCCGGCCCGCACCGCCTACGCCTGCATGAGCGAGACGATCATGCTGGCGCTCGAGAACCGGGCCGAGAACTTCACCCTTGGGAAGGACGTGAGCGTCGAGCAGGTAGAGGAGACGATGCGCCTGGCGAAGAAGCACGGTTTCGAACTCGCCGGTTTTCGCTCATTCGAGCGGGCGGTCGATGAAGACGCGATCCAACGCGCCAAACGCGCCCGTGGAGGCCTCCAGGGCCATCCTGCCCCCGCCTAGCCCGCGCCCTGCAACTGGGACCCAGAGGGCCGAGCCGATTAGAGCAACGCAGGGTCCCGCTGAGGCTGGGGTTGGGGGGAAGCGGGAACCCTGCTTTTCGTTAGTCAGCAGAGGCTGATGGGTAGTTTGAAGCCGACCAAGTGCGATTGTTCCAGCCTCTGTCTGGAATTTGACAGACAATCTTCAAGCTGGGTCGCATGTGCGATAGGCCTCGATGACCGCGCGCTCCCCTTCCCTGCCGCCGGCACTCTTGCCATGCTCCATCCCCAGAACGCCTTGAAACCCCTTGGCAGAAACGTGGCGGAAGACGTTCCGGTAGTTGATCTCCCCGGTCGTTGGCTCGTTCCGCCCCGGGTGATCCCCGATCTGGAGGTACGCGATCTCGCTCCAAGCTCGGTCCAGGTTTGGGATCAGATCCCCTTCAGTGGCCTGCTGGTGATAGATGTCGAACAGGATCTTGCAAGCCGGGCTGTTCACCGCGCGGCAGATCAGATAGGCGTGCGCCGCCTCGGCCAATAGCATGCCCGGATGATCCCGATACGGATTCAAAGGCTCGAGCACCATCACCAGCCCGTGGGGCTCAAAGATCTCCGCGGCGCGCCTGAGGGAGTCCACGGCGTGCGCGGTCTGGTACTCCAGCTTGAGGCGCGGCTCTCTCGTTCCCGGGACGACGGTCATCCATCGGGCGTTCACCCGCTTCGCGACCTCCACCGACTCCCGAACCTCGCTCAGAAACTTCTCGCGGCCCTCAGCCGCGCCGGTCGCAAGCGATGGAACCCAGGCTGTCTGCCCGTTCACGACGAAGACGCCCATCGTCATTCCTAAATCCGACATCGCCTTGGCGACACGTTCCTGGTCCTCGGGGCTCCGGCCCTTCATGCCGTTGTCTTCCCATGCCGTGAACCCCTCGTCGGCCGCGAACTTGAGCTGGTCCACCAGGTCACGCCCCGCGTGGTGCTCGAACATTCCGAAGTGAGGCGCGTACTTGAGCCTGAACTTGGGCTTCGATTGAGTGGATGTTGAATTCATGGCATGGAGTGGTCGAGTCGCCGTTGCGGCGCCTGCGACCAGCGCGGCCTTGAGGATATCCCGGCGGCTCGTCATCTGGGCGGTTTACCTGTTCTACATGCCGGAGAGGGGCGCGTTCGGCTCCACGTTGAGGTCGAAGCCGTGGCGCTCGCCACGTGCGAGCCGCCAACTCGCCGCCATCCCGATCATGGCCGCATTATCGGTGCAGAGAGCCACCGAGGGCGTGCAGAAACGGATGCCGGCGCGGTCGCAGCTAGAGGCCATCCGCTCCCGCAGGGACAGGTTGGCCGCCACCCCGCCCACCAGCGTCAACGCCTCCGCTCCCAGTTCCTCTGCTGCCCTCACCGCCCGCTCCGACAGCACCGACACAATGGCCTCCTGCAGCGAAGCCGCCGCATCCGGCACGCTCAACGACGCCCCTTCCCTCTCCACCAGGCGCAGTACCGCCGTCTTGAGCCCACTGAAGCTGAAGTCGTAGGTGTCGCCCGAGAGCCCGCGGGGCAGTTCGTAGCGGCGCGGGTTGCCTTGGCGAGCCGCCTCTTGCACCGCATGGCCTCCGGGGTAGCCGAGACCCAACAGCCGAGCTCCCTTGTCGAAGGCCTCGCCCGCCGCGTCGTCACGAGTCATGCCGATGATCTGATACGACCCGGGCTCGCAAACCTCCACGAGCTCCGTGTGACCCCCCGACACGATAAGGCACACGTGTGGAAACGGCAGGTCCCGATGCTCCGCGAGCGGGCTCAGGATATGCCCCTCCAGATGATGGATCCCGATGAGTGGGCGGCCCAG
>DATLGQ010000003.1:0-27656 GCA_035540435.1 Fimbriimonadaceae bacterium | reverse complement strand
GTCGCGGAATGCAGCATCGGACGCTGGAACGAAGCAGCCGCGCTCCGGTTGCTCGACGCGTGGGCTCAATTGGAGTCTCGGCTCGCGCAAGTGCCCGCTGACTGCGGTCCCGCGACGGCCGCCTAATTGATTTCCAACTGCACCCGGTCGAACATCACCCGCGGACGCCCCGGATCAACGCCCGGCGGCACTACCGTGGTTCCCAAAAGACGCATCTCGATCCGGCCGTCGGAACGAATCACCCCTGCTGCCGGAAAGCTCGGAACGTGAATCGCACTGCCCCGCGAGGTCACG
Organism: Fimbriimonadaceae bacterium; assembly: GCA_035540435.1. Lineage (GTDB taxonomy): Bacteria > Armatimonadota > Fimbriimonadia > Fimbriimonadales > Fimbriimonadaceae > DATLGQ01. The sequence continues at coordinate 27,362 of DATLGQ010000003.1, read as the reverse complement.
TCGAACGAGCCGAGGACGCGCATTTGCCCGGTCGTCCAGTCTCGGAACGCGACCTCCAGCTTGGTTGGCGCCTTCCGGTCACTCTGCACGTCGATGCGTAGGCGCAGGCTGGAAGTGCTCGGCCTGTCGGTTTGGAGCCCCAGCAGGAACGCGCCGGTGTACCGGTCAGCCGCAGCCTGTTCGAGGTTCAAGGTCTGAGTGTTGCGGTCCACGACGAGGACCGAGCGAAGGCTGCCTAGTCCGAACGAACCTTGAAGCAGCGTTCGGTCGGTCGGCCATACGACTCCGTCCGGCTCGATTCTCCAGATCCGGCCATTGGTTCCGCTGTAGCTCAGGACATAGAGCTCGCCGTCGGCATCCCGGCCAAACCCACTGATCAATCCGAGGTCCCCGCCCGTTTCGAGCTCTGCGGTGTGTTCTTGAAAGTCGGATGCCGTAGCTTCGCCGCTCGGCAGGTAGTGGATCGCGACCGAGAACACCCGCCCGCTGATGAAGTCGGCGAAGACGTAGCGCCCGAACATCGCGCCTCCCAGCTTCAGGCCCTGATAGAGGTAGCCGCCCGTGATCGATGCGCCAAAGGAGCGGTCGTAGTCAAAGATCGGCGGCACTCCGAACGGGCTTTGAGTGCATCCCGGCAGCCCGGTGTGGAGGTTGCCTTCCATGCATCGCCAGCCATAGTTCCGCCCGCCGGCCCCAAACGGCCCGAAGCTGATCTCCTCCCGAGCGTCTTGCCCGACGTCGCCGATGAACATCGAGCCCCGCCCAAGAAACTCGGGCACGTCGAACGTGATCTTCCACGGATTGCGGAGGCCGTAGGCCCAGATCTCGGGGAGCCCGCCGCCGGTCGCGAAGGGGTTGCTTGACGGGATGCGGTAGTTGCGTTGACTGTCGCCCGGAAAGTCGTCGCCGTCGATGTCGATGCGAAGAATCTTGCCCAGGAGCGTGTTCAGGTTCTGCGCCCGGTCGCCGGGATCGTTGGCGTCCCCTCCGTCGCCGGAGGCGATGTAGAGGTATCCGTCCGGGCCGAACTCCATGCTGCCGCCGTTGTGGTTGGCGAACGGTTGAGAGAACTGCATGACGGTTTGGCCGCTGGTGGCATCCGCGACGAGCGGGTTGCTGGTGGACCGCAAGTAGCGCGCGATCACGGTGGCGCCCGTGGAGTCCGTATAGTTAACGTAGAAGCGGCGGCTGGTGGCGTAGTCAGGCGCAAAGGCGAGGCCCAGGAGACCCTGCTCGCCCCCGGTGCTCACCGGCGAAATGCTCAAGAATGGCGTCGTCAGCAGGACGCCGCCTTGGATGACCCGGATGCGTCCGACGTTGCCGCTGCGCTGCTCGACGACGTACTGGACGGTCGGGTCGACCGGGTCTTGTACGAACGTGACGGGACGAACCAGGCCACTTATCAAGAGCTGTGCCCGCATGCCGGCCGACGCACTTGCTGCCAGCATCGAGACGAAAACTGCAATCAAAAGCCGGTGATTCATCGCTCTCCTCGCAAGCATGCCCCTTGACTCTTCCGCCAACGCGTGAAACCAGGAACGTGCTGTCTCTTTGACAGCCCAATGCGTTGCAAAAGTTTGGACATTTCCACAGGCTGCGTTGCTGAGGCAGACACCTCTATCAGGGTTAGGCTATGGCAGAATGCAGTATGGAACTCAAGGGGATCACAACACGATCGGCGTTGCTGGGGTTCACGGCTCTAGGCGTAGGGCTCATGAGCGGCTGCGGTGGAGGCGGAGGTGGAGGCTCGAACAATCCCAGCCCATTCCTGGGGGTCTCCAGCATCGGCCCCGAAGTCGCGGGCAACTTCGGCGACGGTTTCAGCGGCGCGGTGGCCGCGAACGGCAACCAGGCAGTCTTCGCGGCATACAACGAGAACGACGCGTCCGCGGGCGGCACCGGGCTTAGAGTCCTCACCTCGTCCAATGCTTCCGCCGCTGGACCGTCCTTTGGCCTGTTCGACGACGACAGCCATCGCAACGCCTTGCGCGAGATCTGGGACGTCGCCATAGCCACTGACAACGTCTACGTCACAACCAACAACTACCTCGACGACACCAGCGTGGAGATCAACCAGACGGCGCTACTCCGGTACGCCTCGAACGGGGACCGGCAAGCCGTGGCCAACGTGGCCGCCTCGAGCAACCGAGTTCGGGTAGTGACTCGCAATTCAGGCCCGGTCTACACGGTCGACATCGACCAGGCGAACGTGGGCATCGTCTTCCGCGACCGGACGACGTTGGCCACCGTCGACGCCGTCCAGCTTGTAGGAGGCGGCTTCGATCTGGACTCGGTCGTCGACATCGCCCTGGCGCCCGAATCGACCGATACGGTTCCGGTCTTCTTCGTGCTGGGCATGAAGGGAGCGCAGATGCGGGTGCAAGAGGTGACGATCCAGAGCAGTGCGATCACCAACGTGGTTACCCGCCTCACCGTGACCCCGCCGGCTGGCCACACGCCCGCCGCGATCGCGGTCGACAGCGGGTTCTACTACGTGTTGCTGTCCTCGACCAACAGCCTGGTCAACGTGTACCGGCGGCTGGACAACGCCGAAGTCGACACGCTGACCCACCCGGCTCTCGGCACCGGCGCTTCACTAGCAATCGCGCACTCGGGCAGTGCGAGGCAGCTCCTGGTCTTTGGAGAGAACGCGGATAACAACTCCACCGGTAGTGCACGGGTGTTCTTGTTCAGGTAGATGAAGATGCGCAGTCTCGAGGGGCTGCGCCTTCGTCTTCTTCTACATGTGTGTGCGCCCGCCGGCGTTTTGCTTCGTCGCCTCATGCCTCCTCCTGTCGGGTTGCGCAGGGGGAGGGGCTACTGGATCGATGTCCACGCCGCTCGCGGGGATCGTCCACGCAGGTAGGTCCCTGAGCGGCCAAGCCGGCGACCCTTACGAGGGCGCGGTCGCAGCCTCCGGCGACCTGGCAGTGACGGTGTGGTACAGCCCGATCCAAGGCCCCGCCGGGATGATCTTAGAACTGGCCTCAAGCGCTTCAGCCGTCAATCCAAGCTTTGCGGCCCTCTTGGACGATGGGTTCTGGCAGGGCAGCTTCCGGCAGGTCTGGGATTGCGCGGTCGCTCCGGATGCGCTCTTTGTGACGATGTTCACCTATCGCGGAGCCGGCGGCAGCGTCGAGGAGCCGGGGTTGGCGAGATACTCGCCGGCGGGCGTTCGACAGGCAGTGGTAAATCCGGGATCCCAGCGGGTGGTGGTTGCAGATGCGAGCGGGCCGGTCTATACGTTCGGCAACTCGTCGTTGACCATCCGCGACCGCTCCACCTTGGCGCCATCATCCACGGTGACCTTGTCCGGACAAGGATACGACATCGAGTCGTTGGCGGATGCCGCCCTGGGTCCGGAATCCAACGCGCAGCGGGCGTCCTTCTGGCTGCTCGGCCGCAAAGGAGCCGACGTTCGGGTCCAACAGGTGACGGTGCAGGGGGGAGCTGTGACCCAAGTGGCGACGCTGTTGGCCACGTCGATACCCGCCGGTGAGTCTCCAGTAGGCATTGCCATAGACAACCTGTTCTTCTATGTGCTGTGGTCGGCGGCGAACAGCCGAGTGCGCGCGTACCGTCGCGTAGACGGGCAAGAGGTCGCCAGCTACACCCACCCGTCGCTGGGGCGCGCGCGTGGGCTGGCGTTGGCTCGAGGAGCAGGCGGCCGTCAGCTGATCATCCTGGGAGAGAACACCGACCCCTCCCAGAACGCTTCAGGGCGGCTGTTTCTGGTGCGGTAGCGCCCGATGCCTTGATTCGCCCGGTCAGGCGTCGGTAACTAGATGATCGTCGCCCGGCCAGGTTCGGCCAACTGCCGCAGTCGTTCGAGCCGGTCTGGTTCGAGATCCCCTCGAACGTCGTCCTTCGACAGCTCTTCGTAAGCCACCGCAAAGTGCGGAGTCGCTTCGCCCGGCCGCCCCAGCGCACGCAGACACTCCGCTAACTCTTCCTCCACGTAGCCGCTGCGCTTGCCATCCTGCCGGTACTCCCCTCGGAGGTCCAACTGTCTGGCAAGCGCCTCCTCGACTCGTCCCATGGAGCGAAGGCAGCGAGCTACGCACCACTTGGCGATGAGCAGCGTTTCCCGATCTCCCTGCTCCTCGCGGAAGTCCACCGCCTTTTGGAACAGGTCTAGGGCCGCCTCCGGCTGACCTTGGTCATGAAGCGTCCATCCGAGATTGTTGTAGAGGGAGCCCAGCCACCGCCGAGCCTCGTGATCCGAGCTGCCGGCAGCAAGGTCGATCGCCCGGCGATTCCAAGTTCTCGCCTCCTCGTTGCCGCTGACGATCGCAATCATGTGAGCGGCGTCGACGGCCAACCCGTCCAAGCGGTTCGCGCGTGCCAAGTGCCAGGCGTCGATGAACAGGTGCCTGGCTCCGATCGAGTCGCCCGAAGAGTTCAGCAGTCGACCCCGCTCGAGAATGCAGCGTACTCGTGCTCGAGGCATGTGCCCCTGCAGGAGACCTTCCGCCTGATCGAGTGTCTCGGCCGCCTCGTCGAACCTGCGCTGCAGGCCCTGTGCCCGAGCGACCTGACTGAGCAGCTCACAGAGCTCTTCGCCACGCGTGGTGGCGATCAATTCCCGGAAGACCGCCTCGGTCTGAGCCGGGTGGGAGTAGTCCCATAGGCTGTCGAATGTGGCCACCGATGCCTCCGTCGGGCGCGTTTTCGCCCGCGTCCTTCCTGCATTGTAACCAAAGTCGCTTCTGGAGCCAACTCGGGCTGCTTGCGGGCTGCGCACCTGGTCGAGGCGCGGTATCCTCATGGGCCGCAGGAGAACATCATGGACCGGATTGCCCAGCTCGACGCCCTCATCGCTCAATTCGACCTCAACAGCCACCCGTTCTACCAGGACTGGCGGATGGGGACACTTCCCATCGAGAAGCTGCGCGACTACGCCGCAGAATACGGCCGCTTCGTCGGCACGATTGCCCAGGGCTGGGACACGGTCGGCGAACAGGGTTTTGCGGAGGAGGAAAGGGTGCACGAGCGGCTGTGGGCGCAGTTCCAGCTAGCCATCAGCTCGGGCGCCGCCAGCAGCCGGCCGCAGACCGAGACGCTGGTCACGAGCGCGCGGAACCTCTTCTCCACCGCCCCGGAAGCCGTGGGCGCACTCTACGCCTTCGAAGCCCAGCAGCCCCACACCTCCCAGTCCAAGCTGGACGGCCTGAACGAGCACTACCAGGTCTCCGACGCGGGCAAGGAGTACTTCGCGGTGCATGCATCCGACTTCGCGGAGGCCGAGAGGCTGCGCCACTACGTCGCTGAAATGTCGGATGACGAGTTCAGAAAGACGAAGGCGGCCTGCGCGGTCATTGCGGCAGCGATGTGGTCCGCCCTCGACGGCGTCTACGGCTAAGAAAGCGGGGGCCCGCCGGTCATCGCCTTCTCGTCCAGGCGCTTGAATGCGTCCCGCAGGTCGTCGATGTCCTCCTCCAGCTCAGCCAGGCATTCCTCGTACTGATCTGGCGGAGCCTCCTTGACAGCTTGCAGCGCCTTTCGGGCCTCCTCCAGCTTTGTGGACAAGTGACTGATCGTGGCGGTGGCCTTCGTGTTGGCTTCGGCCTTCGCGCGCTCTTCCACCTCGGCCTGCTCCTCCCAGTGCCTGAGCTCCGTCTCAAGCAGCTCGATCTGATGATCCCGGTCTTCCATCTCGCAACTTTGGATGAGCCGGAAGGCCCCAATGTTCGAGCCCTCTGAAACAGAGGTCGACGCCCCGATCCTCCTGGCCTGAGATGCAAGCTCGAGCCTGCGCTGCATTGGCGACGATCGCTTCATGCGAAGATAAGGGAAGTTGGAAGAACTCTCGGATTTGACGTCGCACTGCATCCGATGCGGCTTCTGCCTGGAAGCCTGCCCGACCTTCGTGGTGACGGGCCGCGAGACGGAGTCCCCCCGAGGCCGCATCTACCTCGCCCGAAGCGCAGATGAAGGAGTTCTGGATTGGGACCGGCAGGTCAAGCAGCACATCGACTCGTGCCTGGGGTGCCTTGCCTGCGAGACCGCCTGCCCCAGTGGGGTCGAGTACGGCAAGATCCTGGAGATCACCAGGCAGCGACTGGAGGTTGCGCAGCCTCATAGGTCCAAGGGGATGCTGCTCGACGGCATGACGAAGCCCGCAACTCTGAGGGCCCAGTTGCTGCTGAGCCGGATGCTGCCCGGAAGGCGGATACCAAGCGTGCTCTCACGGCTGCTCTCCGGCCAGAAGCCAGAAGCCGACAAGCCTCGGCCCCAGCCGCAGCGCCGGTGGCCGCCGCTGGATGATCGCCGGCTCCCACCCGTCCGGGGGGAGGTCTATCTCCTGGAAGGGTGCGTCATGCGGGTGCTGTTCCCAGACGTTCACGAGTCCACTCGCAGGCTGCTCCGCCGGGTGGGCTATGAGGTCAAAGAGTCGAGCGCCGGCTGTTGTGGGGCGCTGCACGCCCACAACGGCTATCTGGACGAGGCGAGGCGGAGGGCGGTGGAGCTGATGGTTGCCATGCCCGACGACTTGCCGGTGATCGTCAACGCAGCCGGGTGTGGAGCCACGATGAAGCACTATGACTTTCTGATAGCGGAGAACGAACCCGCCCGCCGGTTCTCGTCGCGAGTTATGGACGCGTCGGAGTTCCTCCACCGAGAAGGTCTTGTGCACCACCTCGAGGGGGCGGAGCCCCTCTCTCTCAAGGTGGCCTATCACGACGCCTGCCATCTCGCCCATGGGCAGGGCGTTCGCGATGCGCCGAGAAGCCTCCTGGGTGCTATTCCCGGGATCGAGCTGACACCGCTTCCGGAGAGCGATATGTGCTGCGGGAGCGCCGGCATCTACAACCTGCTGCAGCCCTCCATCGCGAGGCGGCTTCTGGAGCGCAAGTGGGCGAACATCGTCTCTACGGGAGCACAAGTCGTGGTGAGCGGAAATCCCGGCTGCCACGCCTGGATTGAGCAGGCCTCGAGAGAACACGGAGGAGCCGTGCGGGTCATGCACACGTTGGAGCTGCTGGAACAAGCCATGGCCTCCGAGGCTTCATCCACCCGGAAACAGGGTGTTCCGATCGCAACCGACGCCTCACACGGGCAGAATGGACTATGAGGCCGTTTCTGGACGTCAAGCCGGAGGAGTACGGACTAAGCCCATCTCTCGCGCGAGATCTGGTGATACTCGATCGAATCTTGGGAGAGACGCTCGACGAGCAAGAGGGGCCCTGGCTGATCGATGTCGCCCGCGCCCTCATGACCTCGCAGGCACCCAGTCCCCGCGAGCTCTTTGACCGGCATCCGGAACTGCGAGATCCGGCCAAGATAAGGAGTCTTGCCAGGGCCTTCACGGCCTTCTTCCAGCTCGCGAACATCGCCGAGCAGAAGGAGATCGTGAGGGTCAATCGGGAAAGGCGAGAGACTCGGCGGGAGTCCATCCACGACGCCGTGGCCCAGTTAAGCAGTCGCGGGCTCGATGAACGGGAAGTGCGCGATCTGCTGGCAAGGATTGAAATCGCACCTACCCTCACCGCTCATCCGACGGAAGCCAAGCGCAAGGCGGTGCTGGACAAGCTGCGCCACATCGCCACCACCTTGGCCGACCACGAGCGTGGGCCCACCCTGGCGCAGCCCCTCGACGCGCGCGATGAATCGCTGGCTGAGATTCGGCGCACGCTGACAACGCTTTGGCAAACCGACGAGATGCGGGAGGTGCGGTTGAGCGTCGGCGAGGAAGTGCGCAACGCCCTCTACTTCTTCGAGGGCACGATCGCTCAGGTGGTGCCCTGGCTTCAGGAGGACCTGGCGGACGCGTTGAGGGAGCTCTACGACATTCGTGAGCCCCCCAGGCTGCGTATCGTCTATCGCTCCTGGGTCGGGGGAGACCGCGACGGAAACCCCAACGTCAAGCCCGAAGTCAGCTGGCAGACGCTTCGGGCTCACCGCCAGCGGGCAATGGAGATGCATCTGGTCCATGCGTCCGAGCTCCGACAGGAGTTGACCCAAAGCCTGAAGCTCGTGGATGCCGACGAACCGCTCCTCGAGGCGGTCGCCAAGCACGTGGAGCGGGGACTCCTGACTCCCGACCAGCGCACGCGCTATGGACAGGAGCCTTACGTCCAGATGTTACTGGGCGTCGAGCAGAGGCTGCGGGACAGTCTTTCGGGCGGCGCCTGGGCGTATCCGCACTCGGACGATCTCTTGGCGGACCTGCGGACTATTCAGCACAGTCTCGAGGCAAACCGGGCGCGCGAGGTCGCGCGCCGCGGAAGGTTGGCGGAGCTGATCGTCCAGGTCGAGACGTTCGGATTTCACTTGGCTACCCTGGACATCCGGCAGCACAGCGACGAACATGGCAAGGCGCTCGCCGCAATCCTGCAGGCAGCCGGCGTCCACTCGGACTATCTGAGTTTGGAGGAGGACGCTCGAATAGCGCTCCTCGAGGCCGAGCTCCATAGTCCACGCCCCTTGCTGCCCGCCTCCTACGAGGCGCCCGAGGAGGTTAGCCGGGTGCTGGAGGTGTTTCACGTCGTCCGGCGCGCGAGAGCCGAATACGGCGCGGCATGTGTCGCATCTTACGTCGTTTCTATGACGCACGGAGTGAGCGACTTGCTTGAAGTGCTGCTCTTCTGCAAGGAAGCGGGGCTGTTGCGCGTGAGCTCCGGCGGCGAGGTGGAGAGCGACCTGGACGTGGTGCCGCTGTTCGAGACGATCGATGATCTGTCCCGATCCAGCGATCTGATGCGGTCGCTCTTCTCAGGAGGCGCCTACAGTCGCCACCTCCGCGCCCGCGGCGACATCCAGGAGGTCATGCTCGGATACAGCGACTCCAGCAAGGATGGGGGCTATCTCGCCGCCAACTGGGCGCTGCAGTCGACGATGGCGCGGCTTGCTCAAGTCAGTCGCGAGAGCGGCGTTCACATTCGGCTGTTCCATGGACGTGGCGGCACGGTGGGCAGAGGAGGTGGCAGGGCCAACCGCGCGATCCTGGCTCAGCCGAGCGGGTCGTTCTGTGGGCAGATTCGCTTCACCGAACAAGGCGAGGTGATCTCCTTCCGCTACAGCCTGCCCCCTATCGCGCACCGTCATCTGGAGCAGATCGTGAGCGCGGTCATGCTAGCCGCCGCCGGATGCGGCGAGGGAGCAGACGAGACGGCCTATGGAGACCTTATGCACACGCTGGAGGCGAGTTCCCGGGCCGCTTATCGGCGGCTGGTCTACGACGACCCGGATTTCTGGGACTTCTACACCCAAGCCACTCCTATCGAGCACATCAGCCTGCTGCCGATCGCCTCACGCCCGGTGTTTCGGCCGGGCAAGGCCCTCAGCGGGATCGAAGGGCTGCGGGCCATTCCCTGGAACTTCGCCTGGGTCCAGAGCCGGACGACTCTCGTGGGCTGGTACGGCCTTGGCACCGCGCTCGAGGGCGTCCTCGATGATGCCGGGAGCTTGGCGAGAGTGCGGCAGATGTACCGCTCTTGGCCCTTCTTCCGCACCATGCTCGATAACGCTCAGTTGGAGCTGACGCGGGCGCACATGCCCACCGCCAGGCTCTACGCGGCGCGGGTTCAGCCGCCAGAGTTGGGGCAGCGGATGCAGCGCGAGATCGAGTCTGAGTTCGAAAGGACGAGGGCAGCGATTCTAACCATTACGGAGCAGCCGGAACTTCTCGAGTCCGCGAAGGTGGTGCGGGGTACGGTCGCCTTCCGCAACCCGGCGGTCATGCCACTCAGCATCCTGCAGGTCGCGCTCATGGACGAGTGGGAGCGGCTGAGCGAAGAGGAGCAATCTGGGCCTTGGCGCGAGGCGATGCTGCAAAGCATCGCGGGTATCGCCGCCGCGATGCAGAGCACAGGTTAACGGCCATACTCTCCAGCATGGGTGGCGCCCCACTGTTGATCGTCGATGGCGACAACTTGGCGCACCGCGCCTATCATTCCACTCCCAAGACGGTTCGCGGCGCCGAGGACCGGCCAATCAATGCGATCGTCGGGTTCTTCTCCATGCTCACCAGGATCTGGCAGGAGGAGCACCCGAGGGGCATCTTCGTGGCGTGGGATACGCTTGGAGTCGACACCTACCGTTCGAAGCTGTGGCCGGCCTATCAAACGGGGCGTGTGTTCGACCCCGAGATCGTCGAGCAGCTCGAACTGCTGCCGGCCCTTTGCAAGGCTTGCGGAATGGGCGTGGGCAAGCAGCCAGGCGCGGAGGCGGACGACCTGATGGCCTCAGCCGCTCGGGCTGAGGTCGAAGCCGGCGGATCGTGCCTCGTCCTGACGACCGATCGGGACGCTTATCAGCTCGTTTCGGACCAGGTCACGGTGCTCGCGCCCAAGCGGGGTCAGCGCGAGCTCGAGCGAGTCGACTGCCGTGAGGTGGTTGCCCGGCTGGGAGTCTTGCCGGAGCAGGTGCCAGCTTTCAAGGCGCTGAGTGGCGATAGCTCGGACCGGATTCCAGGGCTTCCGGGTGTAGGCCCGAAGTCGGCGGCGTCCTTGTTGCTCAAGCATGGAACCCTCCAAAGGGTCTTGGAGCAGTGGGCTCGACCCGAGGAGGTGAGACTTGCGGAGACCTTCTACGAGATTGTGCTTATGCGTGGGGACCTGGCAGCCGATCTGCCGCAAGTTCAGCCGAACTGGAGCGAAGGGGCGGACACCCTCGAGCAGATCGGGGCAGCGGGACTGGCGGCACGGCTCCGCAACTTGTAGGGAGCCGCATGCGTTCCATCTGAGGGAACCGACGTGAGTTCGTCATCAGTAACATGAGCTTGTCGGCTGGAATCGCAATGAGGGCTGAAACCACTCAGGATGCGCCGTTGGAGGGCGCTCAGGCTCTGGCTCGGCACCTTCAGCAGCACCCTGCGGAGGTCGACCGGCCCGCCGAAGCTCTGGCCGAGGAGTTCGGTCTCACGCGCGAATTCGTTGAGGATGTCCTGCGCGGAGTCCGGCAGCAAGAGTCAGGCCCACGGCGCCGGTATGGCTCCACCGGCTCGGCCCACCGGCTTTGGAACCTCGTGCGGTCGGCGTTCTTGTGGGCAACCGACCGTCTGACGCTCTTCCTCATCGTCACAGCGGCCACCTCGGTTCTCGTATCCACCACGCTCCAGGCGGTTTTCAGCGGACCGGATGGGCTGCCCATTTGGGCACTACGTTTGCAGTGGTCCGTCACGATCGCCCTCTGGTCGCTGCAATTGGCGGCCTTGGGACGGCATGCGATGGTGCGTTATGCGGTGCTGGCGGCCCTCGTCAACTGGCTGATTGCGGCACCCGTCGCCATGGTTCTGCGCTGGTCCACCATCCGCGAGCAGCCTCCCGACCAGGTGGTGTTGGAGCTGCTTCTGGTTGCCAGCCAGTCGTTCATTCTGTTCGCGCAGCTCGGCCTGATCGCAAGTGTGGTTGCCGTCGCAGGCGCCTATGTGCGGCTGCGGCGCCACGAGCGCAGCGACGCCCAGATGTCTCGCCAAGAACTCCTGGAGCGCCTCTTCGAGATTCGGAGCAAGCTGCGCGGCGAAAGCGCGCAGGAGAGGCGCATGGACGCCCGCGAACAGTGGGTGAGGTCTTTCCGGGTTCACTGGCCGCTCAAATCCTTCCTCGTGGGCCTCGGTTTTGGTCTGGTTCAGATCGCGGCGCTGGTTCTCGTCGGCGCACTGAAGGCGGAGACCGGCCCCACGATTGCCGGCCGCCTGCTCTTTCCGGTCCTTTTCGCGACCGACATCGTCCTATTGGCCCTCTGCGGGTTCCTGAGCGGCAGCATTCTCAAGGCCATCGCAGCGGGCTGGCTGTACCAACTCGGGACCATCCTGACGATGCTGGTGCCGATGCCTGGCTATACCACCGGCCCGCAGTTCGTGATCGATCGCTTTACCGAGCCGCACCAGTTCTGGCTCCTGGTGGCCACCACCTTCCTTGCCGCAGTTCTTGCCGGCCTCGGCGCATCGGTGGAGGAACGTTGGCAGCGCATCCGCCGGCTACGGGACGAGGAGCCGGCTGCCCTACTTGCGGAGATGGTTCGGATCCAGTGGCGGCTCTCACCGCAGGCAGCAGACGTTTGCGTCATGGTGGTGGACGTCGTCCGGAGCTCCGACATGAAGGCAAGCTCGGATCCGCTGCTGGTGGAGTACAGCTTCCGCGAGTACCAGACCTTCGTGGCGAGCGTGAGCGAGCGATTTGGAGGCGAAGTGCACTCCACGGCCGGCGATGGAGTCGTGGTGTCGTTCCCCAGATGCCACGAGGCCTATGAGGCGGCGCAAACGCTCCAGGAGGAGTTGGCGGCGTTTAATCGGGACACGAACAAACTGCCGACCCCCTTCCGGGTCCGGATCGGTCTGCACGTAGGATCCGTGGCCGGTGAACTGAGCAAGGTTCAGTTTACCGACGTCATCGACATTGCGGCACACGTTCAGGATGCCGCGCCACCGGGCTCGATCGCTATGACGCCTCCGGTTGCCGCCCAGATCGGCTTGACCGATCTGGTGGAGGCCGGCAGGACCGATGGGCACAGTGTGCTGCTCGCCCCGAGGCTCGCCGAATGAACGGGGTTTGGATCGACCTGGGGAGGATGGGCTACCGCATGTGCACGGAGCTCCAACGACAGATCCTCGAGGAAGTTCTGAGTGAGGATCGGCCGAATACGCTGCTGTTCGTCGAGCACCCGCCCGTGCTCACCCTGGGGGCGAACTTCCATGATTCAAACCTGCTCTTGACTCGGGAGGAGTATCGGCGGCGAGGCATCGAGGTGTGCGAGACCGACCGGGGCGGTGATGTGACCTACCATGGCCCCGGCCAACTCGTGATCTACCCGATCTTCCGAATCGCCGAATTCGGCCGGGACCTGCACAAGTGGATGCGCGATCTCGAGGAGGCCATGATCCGCGTCCTCCAGAGCTTCGGGCTCGAGGGACGACGGTTTCCGCCCCACACCGGCGTGTGGATCGGGGACCGCAAGGCGGCTGCCATCGGTATCAAGGTTCGCAAATGGGTCTCCATGCACGGCATCGCCCTCAACTGCGAGAACGACCTCTCGCCGTTCGACCTCATCGTCCCTTGCGGCATTGAGAACTATGGCGTGACCAGCTTGAGCCAGGCCGCCGGCCGTCGCATCGCGGTGTCGGAGGCTCGGGTGGCGTCCATCGCCGCATTCGAAGATGTCTTTGGCCTCCAGTTTGTGCCTTCGGAAGCTCCGCTCACGAGTAACTCGGCGGCGCAGGCCCGGTAGCGGTCGCACAGGCATAATCCAGGCATGTTGCCGTTGCTCAGCTCGTCGATCCCGGGCCTGACGCCCCCTCGCGCGGGCAAGGTTCGGGAGGTCTACGACCTGGGCGACCGGCTGCTCATCGTGGCCACCGACCGCATCTCCGCCTTCGACGTCGTCATGGCGAACGGCATACCGGACAAGGGCCGGATCCTGAACCAGATGAGCGCGTTCTGGTTTGACAAGCTCGCTCACGTCTGCCCCACCCATGTGCTTTCCGTCGACGACGAAGAAATCCAACGAGCATTGCCGCAGCCTCATCCGGAGTTGCTGGGAAGGTGCACGCTGGCCCGGCGGGCCACCCCGCTGACGATCGAATGTGTCGCTCGCGGCTACATAAGCGGCTCCCTCTTCAAGGAGTATCGATCGCATGGTCCCCAGGTTCACGGCTTAAACCTGCCCCCAGACCTACAAGAGAGCGGGCGGCTGCCGGAGCCGATCTTCACCCCCGCCACGAAAGCTCAGGAGGGTCATGACGAGAACATCAGTTTTGAGCGGGCCTGTGAGATGGTTGGCCGAGAGGTCGCCGAGCAAGCTCGGGAGTGGACGCTTACGCTTTATCGACAGGCATCGGCGCACGCCCAGGCAAAGGGCCTGATTCTTGCCGACACGAAGTTCGAGTTCGGCATGACTGAGCAAGGATTGATCTGGATCGACGAGGCGCTGACACCCGACTCCTCCCGTTTCTGGGATGCCACCGCATACCAGCCGGGAAGACCCCAAGCCAGCTTCGACAAGCAGTTTGTGCGCGACTACCTGGACTCAATCGACTGGGACAAGCGCCCGCCCGGCCCGGTACTTCCGGATGAGATCGTTCTAAAGACGAGGGCGAAGTACGTGGAGGCGTTCGAGCGGGTGACCGGGAGGAGTCTCTGAGGCCCCGAGTCAGCATCGTCATCGCCTCCTATAATGGGGCGCGCTACATCGAGAAGGTGGTCGAGAGCTTTCTGGCTCAGACGATGCCCGGCATCGAGATCATTCTGGTCAACGATGGTTCGACCGACGAAACCGACCAGGTGGTGGCCCAGTACGAGGGGCGCATTACCGTGCACAAGCAGCGCAACATGGGCGTTTGCGTCGCGCGCAACGCGGGACTTGCCCGTTCGAGCGGCGAGTACGTCACCTTCATCGACGTCGACGATTGGGTTGAGCCCGACTACTGCGAGCAGATGGCAGCGGCGCTCGATGCGAACCCGGATGCGGCCGCGGTGTACTGCGACCGAGTGGAGGTCAACGACTACGAGGGGCGGCTGGAGCCGTTCCGGACCGTGCACCTTCGGGATCGAACAAAGGACACGCTGCGTTCGTTCATTCCGGAATGCTTCATCGGCTCCCCTGGCGCGACCATGATCCGGCGGGGAGCCTTGGAAGCGGTGGGCGGCTTCGATCCGGCCGTGCCCAACATCGGGGAGGACTGGGACCTCTGCCTGAAGCTAGCCAAGTACTACCCGTGGGCTTATGTCCCCAAGCCCCTGTTCCACTACCGATTCCACCCGCACTCGGCGACCAAGCAGATCTACATCCGGATGCTGGAGGGCGCCTCCTCGGTCGTCGACCGCTACACCAAGCTCGCGAGGGACGGCCATCTTTACCGGCGCGAGCGCAAGGAGGCATACCGTAATCTGCGGCGGCGGGCTGCGGAAAACTGGTTGCGGTTCTTCCATTACAAGCGGGGCTCCGGCGAGTTGACCGGCAGGGTGCTGCGCGCCATGTTGGGCGAGCTGTGGCGACATCCGGAGTTGATTGTGTGGGTGCTCGGAATCGGTGTCAGAAGGTCAGGCTCCGTGCGTCAGATCCGCCGGTAAACTGTCTGCCATGCCGAAGTGGAAAGAGGGCGATCGCGTGCGCATCGTTACCCGGGCGGTTAGCGAGGAGGATCGCAAGAAGAACCGCTACTACGATCATATGGCGGGCCTGACCGGCACTGTTCAGAACGTCTATGGCGCCGACGAGATCGCGATCAAGATCGACCCGGAGGCCCTGACGGCGGTCAGTGGCACGGTGCACCAGGAGTCCGTCAAGCGAATGCGCGAGAAGTTTCTGAGTGCGATCAGCGAAGAGCAGAAGAAGCAACTAACGCCAGAGGAACTGGCCTTTAACGCTCACTATATGCTTCTCGTTCGTGCGGACGACTTGGAAAAGGCGGCGTAGCTACCGATGCCCGAACTGCCCGACGTGACGATCTACGTCGAGGCACTGCGGGCGAGGGTAGTCGAGAGGCGGCTCGTCGAGGCTCGCCTGTACAGCCCGTTCGTTTTGCGCACGTTCGAGCCGCAGCTGCGGTCGCTCGAAGGTCTTGAAGTCGAACGGGTCGAGCGCTTGGGCAAGCGCATCGTCATCGGGTTTCAGGGCGACCTGTACCTCGTGATTCACCTGATGATCGCCGGCCGGTTGCTCTGGAAGGAGGAAGCCGCCCCGAATCGACAAGGTGGGAAGATCGCTCTGGCTTGCTTCGTTTTCGAGAGCGGCGCGCTCACCTTGACGGAAGCCGGAAGCAAGAGGCGCGCTGGGGTTCATGTATTGAGGGGCACCGACGCGCTGGCCCACCATGACCCCGGCGGGCTCGACGTCTTCACAGCCGATTCGGTGGCCTTTCGGGAGGCCTTGCAGGCCGAGAACCGGACCCTGAAGCGGGCCCTGAGCAACCCTCGACGCTTCGACGGCATTGGCAACGCTTACTCGGACGAGATCCTCCACGAGGCGCGACTGTCTCCCCTGCGACTGAGTCGCTCTCTTTCGGAAGACGAAGTCGTGCGGCTCCACGAGGCTTGCCGGCACGTCTTGGCGACCTGGGTCAAGCGGCTGAGGACGGAGTTCGGCGCCCGATTCCCCGGCTCTGGCCAGATCACTGCGTTTCGGCCCGATTTCGCCGTCCACGGGAAGTTCGGCTTGCCCTGTCCCAGATGTGGCGTCAAGGTCCAGCGGATCCGATACGCCGAGAACGAAACGAACTACTGTCCGAGGTGCCAGAACGAAGATCGCATCCTGGCGGATCGATCGCTGTCACGCCTCCTGAAGGATGATTGGCCTCGGACGGTAGAAGAGATGGGAGGAGGCTGACGAGCCACAAGTGTCAGGCGGGGCAGCTCGCCCCGCCTAGTGTTCCAATCTAGCTGGCTAGCTAACCCCCGCGCTTGCGGGCGGGCGCCGGCTTCTTGACTGGCGCGCTCGAGGGCGCGAGAGCGGGCTTCAGCTCGTTGATCTGGATGAAGTCGTCGAAGTTGACCGTGACCAGGTATTTGCCATCTTTGGTGAATACAAGAGGCGAGCCAACCGCGGTGTGGTTCTCTAGCACCGTCACCGGCTGATAGTTCGCGGCGTTCCAGACGCGCACCGTACGGTCGGGAGAGCTCGTGGCAACGAACCGGCCGTCAGGCGAGAAGGTTGCGTGAATGACCTGATCGGTGTGGCCCCGCAGGCTGTTCAGCCGCTTGTAGGTCTTCATGTCCCAGATCGCTCCCGTGCCGTCGCGACCGGCCGTGACGGCTCGGGTTCCTGCAGAGTTGAAGTCGATGTCGAAGATGCCTTCGCCGTTGTGGCCGGTCAAGAAGTTCTGCACCTTTGCGTTCGGGGCGCTGTAGATCCGTGCCCCCGTGCCCAAAAAGCCGACGCCGAACTGCGGCGTCGCCCCGATGAAGGTGGCGCTGTAGAAGTTAACTCCTTGGCCCGGGATGGTGTGCAGCTCCTTGTTCTTGCCGCGCTCCCACACCTTCACCACGTCGTCCTTCCCGGTGCTGATGAGGTACTTGCTGCTCGCATCCCAGTCGAGCGCCTGGATGCCGCGGATGTGGGTGCGTACCTCTTGCAGCTTTTGCCCCGTGTTGGCGTTCCAGATCATGATCCGACCCGATTCGTCGCCGGTGGCGAGGAAGGCGCCGTCGCGGGTCCAGGCGATGGCGTAAGCGGGTTGGGGATGCCCCTGAAAGACGCGGATCGTCTGGCGGGTTGCAGCATCGTAGATGCGCACGCTGCGATCTTCGAGAGTGGCCGCGAAACGTGCTCCCGAAGGCCCTTGAGCATAGGCGAGGGCGCGGGCGCCCATGATCACCTTGCCGGGCGTTACCGTCAAGACGGGCGCTTTCGGCATGGCGGCGGGAGCTTGGGCAAGTGAGAGGGCAAACAAAGGAACTAAGGGCATACAATCCTCCACGAGCCGATGCTCGGCTCGGCTGGTTGTTCAAAGAGACGTTTCTGGAGTCGCAAAGACACTCGGCAACGCCTTCAAAAACCTACGTTTCAGCCGCCACCGGCGTTCCGCGGCGGGTTTAATCCGAGGCAATGCTGCTCGAATCGTGGACCGTCTCCTACCACGCCGACGAAAAGCCGCACCCCGTCAAGCTCCCGCACGCGTGGCGGCAGGACGTTCCGGTCTTCTGGGAGGGGCCGGCGATCTATGAAACGGAGCTGCAGGTTCCCAAAGCTCCGGCGTGGCTGGTCTTCCATGGCGTCAGCTATGAGGCGCGAGTGTTCATCGAGGGCAGGCAAGTCGGCCACCACCGGGGCATTTGGGACGCCTTCTCGGTCTCCCTGCGGCCCTTTGCCGGCAAGAAAATCAGGCTACGGGTCGAGGTCGTGAAGAACGGCGGCCAGACGTACCCGGTGAAGGAGGTTGCCAGCGGCTTCCTGCCCTACGTCTTCCACACGTTTGGGGGGATCTACCAGCCGGTCGAGGTGGCGGAGTCACCAGAAGACCCGCTTGCGAACCCGCCTCCCGCGCCGGAAACCCGTGTGTTTGTGGACGGTCACCGGCTGTACGTCGATGGTGAGCCGTTCTATATCCGCGGCGCGCTGACGTGGGGTTGGTACCCAGAGATCGGGCATACGAACCCGCCCGAGGAGACGATCCGCAAGGAGGTCCGCCTGGCTCGGAGCCTCGGGTTCAACCTCGTCAAGTTCTGCCTGTGGGTCCCGCCTCACCGCTACCTGGAGATCCTGGCCGAGGAAGGGATGGAAGCCTGGATGGAGTTACCGTTGTGGGACCCTACGGATGATCCCGAACGCCAGGCCATCATCGCGTCCGAGATCGAACGAGTCGTGCGGCAGTATCGCCGCCACTCCAATATCATCTGCTGGACGGTAGGCTGCGAGCTGAGCGGGGCCACCCGGCCCGAGTACCGGAGGCACCTGACGCAAATGGTGCGCAACCTCACCGGCTGTCCGTTGGTCAAGGACAATTCGGGCGGCGCGGAGATGTACGGCGGGGACCTGCGCGAGTTCGGCGACTTCTACGACTTCCACCCGTACTGCGACACCCACTTCTATCCGTCCGTGCTGGATAGTCTTCTCCCGACGTCCCGCAAGAGGATGCCGATCCTGCTGGGCGAGTTCAACGACGTCGACGTACACCGGGACATCGCGGCGCTGCACGACGAGCGGCCGTTTTGGGCCTCCAGCCTCCCAGAACTCAACGACGTGGGTGTGCGGTGGCAGCACGACTTGCCACGGTTCCTGGCCACGTCCCGGTTCGCCCTCGAACCTGGGGAGAACGAACACGATGCGCTGATGGAGAGCTCACGTCAGAAGGCCCTCTGGATGCGCAAGACCGTGCACGAATGGGTTCGGGCGCGAGAGGCCATTTCCGGCTATGTCGTCACCGGCTGGCGCGACACCCCGATCTCGACCGCCGGCTTCGTGGACGATTGGGGTCGCGCCAGATTCTCCGCGTCCGAGGTTTGCTCTTGGAATGGCCCGAGCGTGCTTTACCTGATCCCGACTCGCAGGCCGACCTGGGTGCACGGGGGCAACCGTCCCGGCTTCCTCGATTCCTTCCACCACTTCACGGGCGCGATCTACCTCCGGGTTGGAGCGCATTCGGATCACGACCTCGCTGGAGGCCTCGTGTGGCGCATCCTCTCAGCAGATGGCGAGACTGTCGCGGGCGGGGCCGAGGAGCGGGTGCTTGTGCCGACCCTCAGCTCCGAGGAAGTGGGTCAGATTCACTGGGAGTGTCACGCGCCCGGGGTCTTCACCCTGGAAGTGGAGTTCGCGGACGCCTGCAACGCCTGGGAACTCGCGGTCGTCGAGTCGCCGGACTGGCAACGGGTCAGCGGCTGGGGAATTGCCAGTGCGGGCGGAGCACTCGACGACCTGAAGCTAAGTGGTGGCCCCAACCTGATCTCGTTCGGACCGTCCCCAGTACCTGCGGAGGGAGCCGGCATCGTCTTCCTCACCGATGTCGGCACCGTAGCCCGCCCCTTCTGGCGAGAGAGCGCATACGTCTTTAGCGAGCCCGACTTCTGGTCGAGAATGGGGCTGCGGGGCGGCTGGGGCCGCTGGCTGCCGATCGCGCCCGATCGAGCAATCGAGCCCAAATGGCTTGTGGAACAGGGCCTCGACGAAGGGCAGGTGCTGATGACGCGGGTCGACGTTCGTACTTACGAGGAACTGCCAATGCTGGTGCGCAAGGGCAACGCGATCGTCACGACTCTGCGGCCGTGGGGTGGGCTGGGCATGCAGCCGACGTCGCTGTCTCGCAACCCAATCGGCTCCCACTTGCTGTGGTCGCTCGTCCAACTTCTCAGCGAGGATTCCTAGCTGCGGATCTCGCCGAACAGGCAAATCAGAGTCTGCCGAGGGGATTCACCGGCTGACCATTGATCCGCACTTCCCAATGCAAATGCGGCCCGGTCGAGAGGCCCGTAGAGCCGACGGCGGCTATGCGCTCACCCTTTGAAACCCGCTGCCCCTCGCTCACATACAATCGCGATGCATGGCCGTACAACGTCGTCACCCCGCCGCCGTGGTCGAGGATCACCATGTTGCCGTACCCGTTCGAGTAGCCGGCCGTGATCACGATTCCGTCGGCGGCCGCGTAGATGGGCGTTCCCGTAGGCGCGCCGAAATCCACGCCCTTGTGCAGCCGGTTCACCTTCAAGATCGGGTGAAAGCGCATGCCGAAGCCGCTCGTGACGCCGGCGTTCACCGGCCGCATGAACCGGCCCGTGAAGGCCGGCAGGGATGATCCCCGCCGCGCCAGGGCAGCCAGCCGCGCTTCGATCGCCGCTTCCTCCGCCTCCAACTGGGCGAGCATCTTCTCCAGCTCCTGTTGCTGGCCCCGCAAATCCTGAAGGAGCTCTTGCTTTTCACTTCGCGCTACCTCCAGCGAATGCTGCTGCATCTCTTGGTCGCGTTTGAGGCGCGAAACTTCGACCACCAACCGGTCTTGCCGCTCTTTGCGCTCGGCCACCTGCTCCCTCAACGACCGATACTCTTCAAAGACCTTGCGATCCTGGTCCCGCAGCCGCTCGTACAGATACTGACGGGAGGCGAGTTCGCCCAGCGATTTGCTCTGGACGAGGCCAGACAGCGCGGAGGTGTGGCCTTGCATGTACATTCGCCGTAGCCGCGCCCTCACTTGCTCCCGCCGTTCACCCAGCCGCTGAGTGGCCTGTACGAGATCGCTCGCCAGTCGCTCCTGCTCGCGGCGGCTCTCCTCCAGCCGCTGAGAGGTGGACTCGAGACGACTGCTGACGGTATTGAGTCGCTCGTCGACGAGTCGAATGTCTCCCCGTACCGCCCGCACCTTGGTGCGGGTGGTACGCAGCTTGCGGCTGGCGTCCCGCCTCTCGCTGCGCAGCTTGGAGAGGTCGTTCTTGAGCTTGCCCTCGTTCGCGCGCTGCGCCGCTACGGGCGCAAAAGCTGCCATGAGCAGGAGAATGAGACTCAGGTTCCTCGAGACGTTCTTCATGGCGTTCGGGTAGGTTCTCGCACCGCGATGTAGGAACAGAGCAAGCCGTACAGCGCTCCGGCCGTACAAAGGGCGGCGAGGGCGAGCCCCATAGGAAAGGGTTCGGGTCTTTGGAAGGCGTCCAAGGTGCTGAGGAAGTTGGCCAGGCTGGCTTGCGCGGCCATCAAGATCAGACAAGCGAGGCCGCCGCCGATCAGGCCCTGAACGATGCCCTCGATCAGGAACGGAATCCTTACCGTCGCCCGGGTTGCCCCCACTAGCTGCATGATCCGGATTTCTCGCCTCCGTGCGATAACCGTCAGACGAATCGCATTATAGATGAGAATCCCCCCGGTCATGAACAGCAGCCCGCCGAGCCCGATGCCGACCCCGCGGATGAGCCGCTGAGCCTGAGCCACCACCCGCTGCTCGTCCGCAAACTGCTGCACCGAAGCCACATCCGAATCTTCGGCAATCGCCGCGCTAGTCTCCCGGGCTAGCTCGAGGTCCGACCAAACGATCTTGAAGGCGTCCGGGTAGGGGTTCTCGAAGTCGGGGTCGGCCCCGTATTCACGCATCATCTCGGGGTCCTCCTCCAGCACCTTCTTCCAGTACGCGTCCCGGGGGATCCATACGCAGCTGGCTACGCCCGGCATCCGGCGGATCTCGCCCGCCAGCTCGCTGATCCGTTCCTTCGTCACGCCGTCCTTGAGGAACACCCGCGCGTCGAACTGGCTAGGGAGGGACTCGCCGTAATCGCGCAGCTTGAGGTAGGCGTACCCCAGCCCACCTAGCAGGAAAAGCGACACCGCGACCGTGGTGACGGCGGCGAAGGTCATCAGGCTGTTGCGCCGCAGCGAGACCAGGGCCTCCCGCACCAGGAACTCGACCCGATCAAGCATCGGCGTCCTCCAGCACCTCCAGATCCTTGAGATCCGCGTCTTCCTCTAGCTGAATCGCGACCTTCTCCCGTTGGTCAACCTCGCCCTCGACCACCGGCTCGGCGGCGGCAGCGGTCGGTGGCACCGCCAGGGCGACCGCCGTGGCCGTGTCATGTACCACGCGTCCCCCCTTGAGCGTCACGATGCGACGGCCCATTCGGTCGACGACCATCATGTCATGGCTGGCCACCAGCACCGTCGTGCCCCGCAAGTTGAGCGTCTTGAGCAGCTCCATGATCTCCCACGAGTGCTCGGGGTCGAGATTCCCGGTCGGTTCGTCGGCGATAAGAAGGCTGGGGTTGTTGATCAGCGCTCGCCCGATCGCCACCCTTTGCTGCTCGCCACCGCTCAGCTCGTGGGGGAACGCATCCGCCCGGTGCCCGATGTTCACCCGCTCCAGGATCTCAGGCACCCGCTTGCGCACTTCGCGCTTGCTCGCGCCCACTGCCCGCATCGCGTACGCGACATTCTCCCAGACCCGCTTGCGGGGGAGCAGCGCGAAGTCCTGCGGGACGATGCCCATCTCCCGACGCAGGTACGGGATTTCGGAAGCCTTCAGGTTGCTGAGGTCGCGTCCCTGAAAGAGAAGGCGGCCTTCGTCCTGATGCACCTCTCGGGTGAGCACCTTCAGAAGCGTGCTCTTGCCGGCTCCCGAGTTCCCGACGAAGAAAACGAAGTCGCCACGCTGAATGCTGAGGCTGACGCCGCGGAGCCCGTACACGAACTCGTTGTAGCGGACTTCGACGTCGTCGAACACGATATAGGGAGAGCCGGGAGAGATGCTCACAACGGAGGAGGAGCCTAATGGTACCGCTGTGATTTTGGCCGAGGAGCCCGAAACCTCCACGCGCGATTCCTGCTGGAATGTGGACAATGAGTCATGTTCGAGGTGCATTGGAAGGGAGGATTGGCTTTCGAGGCGAGGCCGCCGAGCGGTGCGACGTTCATCGTGGACGCCCATCCTGAGAGTGGAGGCGAAGGCAAGGGTCCTACCCCGATCGAAGCGCTGCTGACGGCCGTCGCCGCATGCAGCGCAATCGACGTCGTGTTGATTCTCGCGAAGAAGCGGCAGCAGGTGACCGCCTACCGCATCGAGGTGGACGGGGCGCGGCCGCCGATCGGGCAGTGGCCCCGGCCTTTCGAGTCCATCCGGATCAAGCACATCCTGGAAGGGCCGGACCTCGATCCGGACGCGGTGGCGCGCGCAGTCGAGCTCAGCGACACCAAGTACTGCTCGGTTATTGCCACTCTGCGGGCAGCTCCAGCGGTCGTTTCTGAGTGGACGATCGAAAACAAGTAGCCAAATTCGTGGTTTTTGTCCGACAATGAAGACAGGCCCTTCTCTGAAGAAGGTGAAGAAGAAGCACCTAAACTTCTACAAATCGGTGCGACTTCCTGTACGTTCGCACGTCAGGGTCTATATCGGAGCCGAGGGGAGAGCGCTCCACAAGGGGGAGAAGAGGGAGTTTCATGGCGCTTGCGCCGGTTGTTTTAGTTGCTGCCGCAATTGCGAATAGTCAGTCCACGTTCTCGCCCATCGGGTACGAGACGTTCAAGTGGGGCCCGAACCGCTACCATGTCGTCACGGCCGATCTGCGGTCTGGCGCGCTCCAGCCGGCGACGGTTCACAGCCCGCGGCTCACCTCGGTGTGGAACCTGGTCAAGCAAAAGCAGCCGGTCGCCGCGATCACCGGCACCTTCTTCGCCCCGAGCAGCCACCGGCCCGTCGCCGATGTGCTGGTCGACGGCAACTTGGTCGCGAGGGGACATCGGGGCAGCGTCGTCGCAGTCGACTGGTTTGGCGGCGTGAAGATCTTCGACCCCAAGTTCCAGCAGAAGGTGGATTGGTCCAGCTACCAGTTCGCCCTTCGTGGCGCGGTGCGGGTTATCCAGAAGGGCAAGGTGCAGCCGAATCCCAAGGCCCAGAAGTTCAAGGACAAGCGGATCTGGGGTCGGGCCGCGCGTACCGGTGTCGGCATCACCAAGCAGGGCAAGCTCGTGCTGGTCGCCACCAAGAACCAGGTGACCTTGAGCGAGTTGGGAAAGGCCATGAAGCAAAAGGGCGTTCAAGAAGCGGTCAGCTTGGATGGAGGCGGCTCGACCTGCCTCTACTACAACGGCTCGCTCGTGGTACCGCCCCAGCGCAAGCTGAGCACCATGTTCGTGATCGGAAAGCGCTAGCCGCCGGACAGTTCGCGGCCCTTGACCGCGTTCTTCTCGATGTAGTCCTTCCAGTTGCCGGGCACGTCGGTGTCCACGAAAATCGCCGTCACCGGGCATTCGGGCTCGCACAATCCGCAGTCGATGCACTCGTCTGGATTGATGAAGACCATGTCGTCGCCTTCGTAGATGCAATCGACCGGACATACGGTCATGCAGGACTTGTCCTTAACGCCGATGCAGGGTTCGGTGACGACGTAGGGCACGAGCGGGATTTTACCTTCGGTGAGGCTGGCGCAGAGCCCCGCACGAGCTAGCCGATCAACCGGTCGATGAAGGCGGACTTGGGGATCTGTCGCCCGCATCCGGCGAAGCGTCTGCGCTCCAGTGACTTAACTTGAAAGATGTCGTCGCTCCAGGCTGCCGCCCGCCAGATGCGGTTGAGGCCGCCGCTCTTGGGGTCCACGATCTGGAGGTAGCGCCCGATCTCGTAGCCGTGGATGAACACGCCGCGGCGCGCCGCCCGCCACGACACGCGCGCGTGGGCCCAGTCGAATTGGGCGCCACTTGCGAGCAGTTCCACCCGAAACTTGCCGCGGAACGCGCCGCCGTTGAGCAGCCAAACCATGCGCCCGTAATGTGCCTCGCGCTCGCGAATCTCCTGAGGCGAGATGCTGGAGTATTGCAACTCGATGACGGCGCCGTCCGTGGCGACGATGTCGGCGCGATGGGGCCCCATCGTAACCTCAACTCTCTCCAGAGGCGCGAGCGCCTTCCATCCTCGATGCCACTCGGACTCGTGCTCGCCCCAGGGATCGCAGTCGATCTGCTGCTCGTGGGCCCAGTGCCAGACTCGCACTTCGCCGCATTTGGCTCGCACGGGCGCGCCGCAAATCGGGCACTTGGCCTTGAGTCCCCTCCGGGCCTCGACTCGAAGTCCCCGTTCGTCGAGCGCGAAAATCATTGGGCGAGGCGGCGTGAGCGGGAACGAATGGCGCTCGGTGGGCGGTTGTGGGCTTTCGCGATGGCGGCGATCGGGAGGTTCTCGGCCAACTCCCGTCGCAGCTGTTGGTCCTCTTCGGGTGTCCAAAGTTTGTAGGCCATGGGATTTTCGCGCTTGATTTTGGCGAAGCGTGGAGCCCGCTGGCGAACAGGCGCAGCCCTGTGAGCCAAAGCCTCTTCGCTCACAGCCTGCGGCAGTTCGCGTTTTGGTTCCACAGCATCAATCTACATCAAGTCGTTCAGCCCCACTAACGTGGAGGAACCCGCCACAGCATCCGGGGCGGCTCTTCGCCGCTCTGCGGCTTGAACTCGAACAATCGGTCTCCAGCCCAGTAGGGCGTCGATACCGACTCTGGAACAGGCTTCCGCAGGACGAATTGGCCACGCGTGGAATCAAACACCCACAAGCGGTTGCCTGGCGCGGCGCTCTCAACGCCAGCAAAGAACCGTCCCTGCGGGTCCCAAACGATCTCAGCCATGTCGACCGTGGCTGCCAGGCGACGGCCGCTCGCGGCCAACAGTTCCCAAACAGTCGAGCAACCACAATCCGAGCCCTGAGTAAAAGTTACGTAACGAGCGGGACCAGGGCCCCTGCTCTTTCCTCTATGTACAGGATCCAGCTCCGACACCGCCACGTCAGGTTCGGAGCCTCTTGCAATCCCCTTTACCACGAGCTTCAGGCGGTGGTAGGTGCGGTCAGGGATCTTGATCACGTGCCAACCCATCCGGTCCGGCAGCTTGAATGTGCCGAGGCGCTTCTGTCCCCATACTTTGGGCCAAACGCGACGACCTCCAACTCGAGGATGCGGTTGTTACGGCCGAAGGTGCGACCGTCCTTGTTGTAGCCGTTCATGATCCGGAGCTCATCCAGCCGCACCGGGTTGTCCGGCGTCAACTCCAGCCAATAACGCGCCTCAAATGAACGTAAAGGCGGCCCGCCCTCCTCAGGATAAGGATTCGCGAACTTCCCGCTGAATACCCACGCCGTCTGAGGCTTCCGGTCGAACATCTGCCAGATCGGATATCCCGTGTGGCGGGCACCTCCATACAGGTCCTCGCCGGTTTGCACAGTCCAGCCATTCCATTTGGCCGCGGTCGGTGAGTAATCGGCAGAGGCTTGGGCCGCGAGGGCCAGAAGAGCCATGATGGTCGGTTTACGAATCATCGCGCTAAGTTAGACGATCCCACCCGCATGTCGAGACTGACTTCAGCCCTGCAACATACAACACCGAACACCCGAACCCGTTGGAGGCAGGCGTGCGCGAAGTGAGCGGCGGGTGAGAGATCTCCAGGGAGCGCCCACCACAAACACCCGAAAAGGTATCCTCCTGTCCACGTGTCTGAAGGCTGGCTGATCCTCAAGAACGCGCGCGGCAACAACCTCCAGGGGGTCGATGTGGCCATCCCCCTCGGCCTGTTCGTCTGCGTCACCGGCGTATCGGGCAGCGGCAAGTCCACCCTCGTTCAGGACACCCTCTTCCCCCGCCTCATGTACGAGGTCTACGGCACAAGAGGAGTCTGGGAACCCCACGACGCCCTCGAAGGGCACGAGACACTCGACAAGGTCATCGACATCGATCAATCCCCCATCGGACGAACCCCAAGAAGCAACCCAGCCACCTACACCGGCACGTTCGACATGATCCGCGACCTCTACGCCATGACGCCCGACGCGAAGATGCGCGGCTACAAGTCCGGCCGCTTCAGCTTCAACGTCAAGGGCGGGCGGTGCGAGGCGTGCAAGGGGGACGGCATCATAAAAATCGAGATGCACTTCCTCCCGGACGTCTACGTCCCATGCGAGGTGTGCAAGGGCAAGCGATACAACCGCGAGACCCTCGAGGTCAAGTACAAGGGCAAGTCCATCACCGACGTCCTCGAGATGACGATCGAGGAGGCGGTCGCCTTCTTCCAGCCCATCCCCAAGATCCACCGCAAGCTCACCACCCTCGAAGAGGTCGGCCTCGGCTACATCAAGCTCGGCCAGCCGGCGACCACCCTCTCTGGCGGCGAGGCCCAGCGCATCAAGCTCGCCGCCGAACTCTCCAAACGATCCACCGGCCGCACCATCTACATCCTCGACGAGCCCACGACGGGGTTGCACTTCTCGGATGTGCGCCGCCTGCTCCAGGTCCTGCACCGCCTGGTGGACCAGGGCAACACGGTGCTGGTCATCGAGCACAACCTCGACGTGATCAAGACCGCCGACTGGATCATCGACCTCGGCCCCGAGGGCGGCTCCGGCGGCGGCACGGTCGTGGCCGAGGGCACGCCCGAGCACGTCGCCACGGTGACCGGCAGCCACACCGGCCAGTTCCTGGCGCCGATCCTCGGCGTGAGCCGTTCCTGACGCTGGGTAGGGAAGCCGCCACCGCACGGCGAACGAT
>DATLGQ010000002.1:0-4560 GCA_035540435.1 Fimbriimonadaceae bacterium | reverse complement strand
CCCCCAGAGGGGCGAGGGGGTTCTGAGAGTCGAAGTCGATGACCGGCGCGAAACGCTCGGGAAGAAGATCCGGGAGGCGCAGCTTCAGAAGGTGCCGTACATGCTGATCATCGGGGACCGCGATATCGAGCAGGGGACGGTTGGAGTTCGGAGTCGGGAGGAGGGCGACCTGGGCGCCATGCCCTTGACCGGGTTCCTCGACCGGTTGGCTTCAGAAGACAATTGAAAACGGGCCGGCCCTGACGGACCGGCCTCTCATCGATGGTTAGGGACCGCCCTACCGGGGCCCCTTGACAGGCGGTGGCTCGGCGGGAGCCGAGCCGGGATCCTTGGCTTGCGCGTTCGCTCCCATCTGCTGCAACTCTGCGGCAGTCAGCGGGCGGCTCAGGTTGTCCCGGATCTTCTGGTCCTCCGCCGCAGAGACTTCTCCGGCGGGAGGGCTGCATCCGAGAGCCACGATAGGGAACACGATCGCGAGGATTCGCACACGGTTCATCTTAGGGGATCTCCGGCGATGCGTACTTGAGGTACTTGACGGTCCCGTTGGTGACGGTCTGGCTATGCAGCGCCATCCACTTCTGGGTCTTGGCATGGCCGTCGGTAAACACCGAGATGTTCATACCCTCCGGGAACTGGGTCGGCCAGAAGATGCTCGTCGGATAGACACCCGCCTTTTGGCCGTTCTCGCCTGTCCGACCCATGGGTCCAGTGGTGGTGTTGGCATTTCCAAACAGGTTGAATGGCGGGTCGGCCCAGTACCGGTACGCCTCGTCGGGGTTCCAGTCCTGATGCCACATCAGGTCCATCGTTCCCGCTTGGGTGATAAGGATCGTGTCGGCGGGCCGTGCGATGGCGGTGTTGGACATCGACGGGTAGGTGTCCTTGTAGCCTACGGAGGACCACATCCAGGTGCCAGGCTGCTTGTTGATGCCGGCGATCCCGTCCCGTCCCCATCGCTCGTTGTTGTGGGTATTGCGCCAGTTGGGATTGTAGATGCCCATCGCGCAGCCCGACAGGTTGTTTATGTCACTCGGGCACCATGCCGAGGCCGCGCGCCGCGTCGGCATGGCCCAGATGCTGTTCAGAATGAACGGGTTGTCGTCCGCCTTCGCTGGCGTGAACGGGTCGAGCACGAGGCCGCTGTTCTTGATGTACGGAAGACAGAGCACGACGAACGAGCGCATCTCCCAGTTCGGGGTGTACTCTGCGACGGGGCTGAACAGATCGTCGTAGTCGGCCGCGTACATCATTTGGGCCATGCCAAGCTGCTTAGCGTTCGAGAGGACGGTGGTCTTCTTCGCCGCAACTTTGGCTTGAGCAAACACAGGGAAAAGAATCGCCGCGAGGATCGCGATGATTGCGATAACGACTAGAAGTTCGATGAGCGTAAAAGCTCGCCGGCTCTGAGGTTTCACGATAGACCCTCCGTAGGACGCAAGAAGCGGTTGCGCTCCTGTATTCCTGCAATATATCAAGGTCGTTCCCATTTCGCAAGAAGAATGAGAATGCCTGGATCCCACTACCGCACGTCCGTCTGTGGCGGTTCCGCCGCCGCCTTCGCTAGGTCCTTTGGTCTTCACAGCCTGTTGCGAGCCGTTTGGGCAGAAGGGCAGGCCAAGCGCGTTCGGGAGGAGAAGCTTCGCGAGGCGCCCTACCGCTGGCGCCCACGACGTCGAGCAGCGGGATGCGCAGCCGAGAGAAGGGGGGCCTATGCCCCCGCCACTCGAGGACCTCTTGGTATGAGCGCCGGGCTAGGCCGTGGTCGGCATGCTCGCAATCAGCTCCTGCAGGTCGGCCTTTTTGACCAGCGAGATGCTCTTGCGGAAGTTCTCGGGGTCCTCGTAAGCGACCTCGACCGTTTCGTCGTGCCCGGGTTGCAGCGAGCAACGCGCCTTGCTGTTTTCGGCCACCGCCTTGCCGCCATGGGCCGCCGATTCGAGATCGCTCATCGCAACGCGAAGTTGATGAAGGTTGCCCACCGGCTCGTTGAAGGGACTGAGGATAGTGAGATAAGCCACGCCCTCCTGATCCACGGCCATCTGGAGCCGGAACTGAGACGGAGCTCCGAACGGAATGGTGCCTTGGTAAACCATGACTTCAGGGTAACCCGCTTTTGGCCGCGGCGGAGAGGTTTTTTTGAGAATTCATTGCGCTTCTTCTCCACCTCAAAAGCCCCTCCTAATCTTCCGCTTTAGCCGAGCTCGGCGCGAGCGACCGGCTCGAGGAAGTCGGGCGGCGGCTCGGCAAACACCTCCACCTGCTCGGCCGTGACCGGGTGTCGAAACCGCAGGAGGGCGGCATGGAGCTGCATCGGCAAGCCCCGATGCTCCTTCGGAGCGTACACGCGGTCCCCAACGACCGGATGGCCGATGGAAGCCAAGTGCACGCGGATCTGATGGGTGCGCCCGGTTTCGAGGCGGCAGGCCACGAGCGTCCCGACGTCGCACCTCCGCAGCTTCGCGACCCGCGTGGCGGCGGGCTTGCCGGCTGCCACGACAGCCATCTTGAGCCGGTTCCTGGGATCACGCCCGAGCGGCGCTTCGATTCTGAATGGCTCCCGGTCGAGATCGCCGGCTACCAAGGCCACGTAGCTCCGGTCGACTTCCCGCCGCTCGATCTGACGGGCGAGGGCGGCGTGCACCGCATCGGTCTTGGCCACCAGAAGCAGCCCCGTCGTCTCTTTGTCGAGCCGATGGACGATGCCGGGCCGGTAGGTGGCCGAGCCGGCGCTGAGTCCGGTCGCGCGTCCTAGGAGGGCGTTCACCAGGGACGGGTCCTTAAGGGAGGGCGCCGGATGGGTCGCCAGGCCACGCGGCTTGTTCACCACCAGGAGATCCTTGTCTTCGTACCGCACGTCGAGGTCGACCTTCATGGGCGTCAGGTCGTGGGGAGGTCGCTCCGTCGGCTCGTCCAGACTCACCACATGGCCGGGTTCCAGCTTGAACGACGGCTTTTGGGGCCGACCCTCGACCAGAACCCGGCGCTCGCGCGCCAGCTCGGCGAGGCGAGAGCGGCTGTGGTGCGGCAACGAGCGCGCCAGAAACTGGTCCAACCGCTCGACTCGGTCGGCGATCAGCCTCATCAGCCTACATCTCGAGCACGGCCCGCTGGGCACGGATCAACTCGTCGATCCCGATCTTGGCCAGCCGGAGCATGCGGCCCAGAACCTCCGCCGAGAAGGGCTCCTGCTCCGCAGTGCCCTGGATCTCGACGAAACGACCCGACTCCGTCATCACCACGTTCATGTCGGTATGGGCGGTGCTGTCCTCGTCGTAGTTGAGGTCGAGCACCTCGTTCCCCCGGACGATGCCGACGCTGACGGCGGCGACGGGTTCTTTCAGCAGGATCTGCTTGATCATGCGCTGCTGGATCATCCAACGCATGGCGTCGTAGGTGGCGACATACGCGGCGGTGATGGCGGCGGTGCGCGTGCCTCCATCGGCCTGGATGGCGTCGCAGTCCAAGGTGATGGTGCGCTCGCCCATGCTCTCCAGGTCGACCACCGTGCGCATTGCCCGCCCAATGAGTCGCTGGATCTCCATGGACCGCCCGTTCGGCTTCATCTGGTCGCGCTGGTTGCGCTGACGGCCGCTGCGAGGGAGCATCGCATATTCGGCGGTGAGCCAACCCTTGCCGGTGTTCTTCATGAAGGGGGGGACGCGATCCTCCACGGTCGCGGTGACCAGCATGTGGGTTTCGCCCATCTTGATGAGGCATGAGCCCTCGGCGAATTTGGCGAATCCTCGTTCAAGGCTGAAAGCCCTCAGTTCGTCGGGCCTTCGCCCATCGTTGCGCATAGGCTAGAGTGTACCGGCGCGATCTCCGGGAGGCGCGTTTCCCAGCAACAGGATCGCGGCCGCCGCGGGGCCGGCGGTGTCCGCTCGCAGCACACGGGGGCCAAGCGTCACGCCCCGCTCGCCGATCAGCGTCAACTCCCTCGGTGACCAGCCACCCTCGGGTCCGACGACGACGGTCATCTGGGGCCCGGTCACCGAGAGGCGGCGGTTGACACTTTCGGCCTCACTCAATACTGTGGAGTCGGGATGGCGCTTCAGGACCTCGGCCAGCGAAGCAGCCACCTCGAGGCGCGGCAGCCGGACTCGGAAGCTCTGCTCTGTCGCCTCCTGGGCGACGGCCGCGTATCTTCGGAGCCTGTCCTGGAGCTTGGAGGGCTCCCATTTCACGACGCTGCGCTCGGAGGGGAAGAGCACGAAGCCGCCGACTCCCATCTCGGTGCACATCCGAACGACCGTCTCGAGCTTGTCGCCCTTGGGAAGCGCTTGGGCGATGGTCAGGTCGAGGTCACTCTCGGTCTTCGGCCATTCGACCCTCAGAGGGACGGCTTGGCGGCCCTGAAGCTCGCACCTGATGAGGCTGCCGTCGCCGGGCAGCACCGCGATCAGGTCGCCTGGCCCGAGCCGCAAGACTTTGCGAAACTTCTCCAGCTCTTCTCTGGGCAGATCGACTGGCTCGTCAGCCGTGGCGCCGGGGATGAAGACTCGGGGAAGCGCTCTGCTACTCAGTTCACCCTTTGCCATACCGCGGCCACCCATTCACCTT
>DATLGQ010000001.1:0-5625 GCA_035540435.1 Fimbriimonadaceae bacterium | reverse complement strand
GAGCATCGGCTCGGCGATAAGGGTGACCGACGCGCTCGCGAGCAGCGATGGGTCTCGCAGCCCCGCGATCTTCTTTGCCTGCATTTCCGCCACGCTCGGACGGTTCGCGAACGAGCGCATCGCGTCGATCAGCGCCTTCGCCTCACTTGGCCGCTCGAACAGGAGAATCTTGATGCGGTCCATGCCAGGCGAGTTCAGATGCGACAGCCCTCCACCCCGCGGGAAGTCGGAACCGGCGGGAAGAAAGGCTCCCTCGACGATGCCGTTGGCGGGGTGGACCAGATAGTGCTTGCCATCGCTTCGGCCGAGTACGACCAGGTAGCCCGGCCGCTCGGTGCGAACGGAGAATCGAAACTGTTCGCCGACCCGAAAGTGAGAGCGATTGGGCGTCACGCTCACCCGAAGCACCGATTCGTTCACTTGGTCGAGGTTGTAGAGGTCCAGCGCGGACGGGTCTGCGCTCATCGAGACGGGCCGCTTCGGGCCTTGCGACGAAAAGAGGGGCGCCGTCACGAAAGCGGCGGAGATGGTCGGATTCTGCTCTAAGCCACTGCCTTCGAGTCGCTCTTGCACCTTCTGCTTGACCCGCAGGTGGACGTCGTTCCAGGTGCCCACGTTCTGGCTCAATTGCTGGAGGAGGGAATAGGTGAAGACGCCGTGCGCGCGTTCCCCGTCGACAAACTCCTCCATCGCCGCCTCACCCGGCTTTGCGGCCGCGTAGTAGCACACCTCCTCTCCCGCCACCAGGTGGTCCAGGCTCTCCTGCGCCGAGACTTCGTCGGTGGGCGCCCCAAAGCTCTTGGCCAGGGAGGGTCGCTTGCGCGGCCGATCCGGATCCTCCCAGAAGCGGGGAGTGAGCTTGCGGAAGCCCTTGGCCGCGCCGCGAATCATTCCGCCGGAAAAACAGGCGTCGAGGATCACGGTGCGGCTCGAAGCCGGCACCGCCGCAATGGCCCGATAGAGCTCCTCGGTCGAGATATCGCTGCCGGTCTTGGTCGCGTCATGCGGCATCAGGGCATGATGTGGCTCTCGCCGCCCATGGCCGGCGAAGTAGAACACGAAGCGGTCCTGCGCTCCCATCTTGGCGCTGGCGGCCTGAAGGGCGCCCAGGACCCCCTGCTTCGTGGCTTGACGATTGGTCAAAACCTGGACCTCGAAGCCCCGCTTTCTCAGCAGGGACGCCACGTCCTGCGCGTCATTGACAGCGCCACGGAGAGTGTTCGCGCTTGGCAGGAGGTACTCCTGCACCCCCACGACCACCGCGTAATCGGCTCGGGCGCCCGAGACCAAGGCAACCCCAATCACACACGCTGCAACCCTCATCGGCTCTTTCATTATCAGCCATCCGCCCCTTCGATTGCGGCCCCACAAGCCCTCCAACTATCCCGCAGACGCGATCACTGCAAGTAGAACTCAAGCTGCTGCTCCAACTCGGTGCCCATCATTCGCTCCACTGTCTGACGGCCGGCTCGCCCAAGAGTTGTCGCCAGTCCTGGGTCCCTGGCCAGCCCTGCGATGGCCTCGATCGCTTCTTGGGTTGTTTCCACCACGAGTCCCGATTTGCGATGCTCCACGAACTCGACGAAGCCCCCCGAGCTTCCGCACACGACCGGCAGGCCGCAAGCCATCGCTTCGGCCACCACCCGGCCCCAGGTTTCGTAGTAGTTGGGATGCGGTCGGTAGAAGAACAAGTCGAGGGATCGTAGGAATGCCTCGGCGGCCTCTGCTCCGGGCGGCAGCAACTCAACCCCTTGCACGCCCTCCAAGTGGGAGGCCAGAACCGTCCCACCCATAATCCGGACGCGGCAACCCGCCGCGACAAGGGCGCGATACACCTCGGGGTCCTCCGGGTGATGCTTGTCGAGCTCGTCCCGGCTCAGTCGGCCGATCGTGAAGGGGCGCGCCGGTTTGGGCGCAGGCGAGAAGCGCTCGATATCGATGGGCGAGCTATGGACGACGCCCGCCACGCCAGGGGTCCTCGCTAACAGACCTCGACTCGCGAAGACGATCTCGGGCTCAGCGCCAACAACCCGCCTGAAGCCTTCGAGACAGGGCTGCAGGAGCTCGGGAGTCTCCGTGTTGTAAACGACGATCAGGCGTCGGAAGCCGCTCGAGGCGACCCAGCCGCCGATCTTGTAGTACACGCCCACAAACACCAAGTTCCCGCCTCTCGGAAAGCGAGAAGGCGAAATGCGCTGGATCGGATAGCGACCCAGCAGCACCGGATCCGGCTCCTGCTCCGACCAAAGACTGACGTCGGCCCGCTCGTTGAGACGCTCGAAGAGCGAGAGGGTCCGCCACTCGCTTCCGCCGGCGGCGTTCCAGAGGGGATTGATGAGATGGACCTTCGCCGGCACAGGTGCATTCTGCTCGAGAGCCCGGCCTGAGGCGAACGGGCTAACGACCAATCACAGCAAGAAAACTCGGGGAGCGCTCCGCCAGCTGCGGAAAGAAGATGGCAGTAAGGACTGGAAGGAGGTTCCATGCAGTTAAAAGCTCTCTTTGCCGCCGCGGCCGTGCTCGCAGCGGGTTTTGTCGAAGCACAGGTGAAGGCGGAAGCCGTAGAGGTGCCCAAGAACGGGCCGATGTTCGCCAAGTTCGATCCGCAAAAGATGGTCACGTTCTCGGGTCGAGTCATCGGCATCGAAGTCTCAGCTCCGGCGAACCATCCCGTCCCAAATGTGAGCCTGCTGGTCAAGCTCAGCAACGGCGGAACCGCGCTCGTCGAGCTCGGTCCGAAGCCCTACCTCGACCACCAGCGCATGGCCGTGCGGTTGAAGGATACGGTCAAGATCACCGGCTCCAAGGTATTCGAGAAGGGCGGCGACTCAGCGATTCTGGCAACCGAGGTCAATCACAACGGCTTCCGGGTGGCCCTCCGGAACGCGGACGGAAAGCCCTTCTGGATCGATCAACGCCGATAGGCTCTCGGGCCCTGACGCTCAAGCAGCCTGGCGCTCTTCCGCCTCCTCCAGGTGGCGAAGGAGCGCCAGGGCAACCGCTTCCGGATCGCAGTCGGCATCGCCTCCCACGGTTGGAGTAGCCAGAAACGCCTCCAAGGATCCGTCACCGAAGCGCTCGAACACCACCGGGTGGACATAGCTCTTTCGAGCAATGGCGGGGGTATTGCCCAATTGCCGCGAAACCTGCTCTAGCGCATCTCGGATCGCCCGCTGGGCTTCGCGCTTGGTTTCGAAACCGCACTTCTCGCTGAGTTCCTCGATCGCCGCCACGGTCGCGGACCAGGTCCGGAAATCCTTGGCGGTGAAGTCTTGCCCCGAGATCTCCTTGAGGTAGGCATTGACGTCTGTCGAGGTGACATCGACTTTCCTGCCCTCCTCATCCAGGTACGTGAAGAGCTCCTGCCCCTTGAGGTCCTGAATCTTGCGCACGATGCGCGCCATCTTCCGATCGAAGACGCTGATTTCGTGCTTGATCCCTCGCTTGCCTACGAACCGAAAGCGGACCTGGCCACCCTCCACGTCGACATGCCGGCGTCGCATAGTCGTCAACCCGAAGCTGTTGTTGTGCTTGGCATACTCGTCATTGCCGACCCGGATGAGGCTCTTCTCCAGGAACCAGACCACGGTCGCCAGCACCTTCTCGCGCGGCAGGCCCCTCTTCTGAAGATCGGCTTGGACCCGCTCCCGGATCCGCGGCAGCGCCTCTCCGAAAGCCAGCATCCGCCCGAACTTGTTGCCGTTGGTCATCTCGGTCCACTTCGGGTGATACTTGTACTGCTTCCGTCCCCGTGCGTCGCGTCCGGTCGCCTGGATGTGCCCCTCGGGCAGCGGGCAGATCCACACCTCCGTATAGGCCGGAGGGATCGCCAGCTTTCGAATCCGCTCGATCTCCTTACAGTCCTTGAGAGTCGTGCCGTCCGGCAATCTGTACGTGAATCCTTTGCCGACGCGATGACGGGTAATGCCGGGCAGGTTGTCGTTCACATAGATCAGCCCCGCATCTTCGACGATTTGGGCGACCTCTTCCTTGGTCGGAGTCGGCAGGTCCGCTTGCTCGATCGCGCTCGTCACCTCAACCAGCGTATTCATTGCTTCACTTGGACCCGCTGAAGTAGCTGGCGGTTTGTCCTCATTTTGACGTTGGCGGCCTTCGCGGGCGAACGATCTGCCACTCCTCCTGCGTTCGTCGTTCATCGCTCGTCGCTCGTCGCACGCCGTTCGTCGCTCGTCGTTCGTCGTTTCGCCGAAGAGGTCAAACTCTGCGCGTGGAGCCCGCCCACCTGCTTGCATACGCGTTGACCGCGTTCCTCGGGTTGACCATGGGTTTGATCGGGGCCGGCGGCTCGATCGTGATCGTGCCGGTGATGGTCTACTTGCTCCAGGTTCCGGCGGAGCGGGCGACCGGCCAGTCCCTGTTCGTGGTCGGGAGCGTGAGCCTGTTCGGGATGCTGCTCGCCGCGCGGAAATCAGAGGTGGCTCTAGGCACGGCGGCACTGTTCATCGCCGCATCGCTCCCGATGGCTTACGTTGGCAGGGGTTACCTCCTGCCGGCGCTGCCGGAATCCTTCGCCTTCGGAGGCTACGCGTTGGACCGAAGCGCGCTGCTCATGCTGCTGTTCGCCCTGACGATGTCGCTGGCTGCGCGTTCGATGCTGGTGAGCAAGGCGGTTGCCGTGAATGCGAGCCCGCCGGCATGGGTCATCCTGCCCTTGGCGGCAGTCGTCGGGCTGGTCACCGGCTTTCTTGGCGCGGGGGGCGGCTTTGTGATCGTTCCCGCGCTGGCGTTGGCCGCACGGATGCCGATGAAGCAGGCTGTCGGCACTTCGCTCGCCATCATCGCCGCCAACAGCGCGGCGGGATTTGGGGCCGAGATGGGTCACGGGACGCCGCCGTGGCCGCTGCTCCTGCCGCTGGCTTTGACCGCGATGACGGGTATGGCAGTGGGCACCGCGCTGCGATCTCGCTTTGACGGCCAGTATCTGCGGCGGCTCTTCGGCTGGTTCGTGCTCAGCGTCGCCGCCCTGATCCTCATCGAGGAGATCTGGCGGCTCGTCTATCCTGAAGCACGATGACACCGCAGAGCATCATCGCCAGGCGCCGGGACGACCAACGGCACACCCCGGAGGAGTTGGCGGCGCTCTGCGTCGGAGCTACCGACGGGAGCTGGGCCGACTACCAGCTTTCGGCGTGGCTCATGGCGGCGTACCTCAACCCGCTGATCCCCGAAGAAACCGCCGCGCTCACCATGGCCATGGCTCACAGCGGCGCGATGCTCGATCTCTCCGGCCTACCCGAACCCAGGGTCGACAAGCACAGCACCGGAGGCGTCGGCGATAAAACCACGATCGTGCTCCTGCCCCTGCTGGCAGCGTGCGGGCTGACGTGCGTCAAGATGAGCGGGCGCGGGCTCGGCATCACCGGTGGAACGGTCGACAAGCTCAGCTCCATTGCCGGGTTCCGGCTTGATCTATCGCCACAGGAGATGATCGATCAGGCTGCCCGGATCGGCCTGGCACTGACGGGCCAGACTCCAAACCTTGCGCCGGCGGACAAGGTCCTCTACGCCCTTCGCGACGCCACTGCGACGGTCGGATCGATGCCACTGATCGCGAGCAGCATCCTGAGCAAGAAGATCGCCGCCGGGGCTGACACGATCGTGCTC